>NZ_KV800939.1:28320-68161 GCF_001810355.1 Neisseria sp. HMSC074B07
TCGCCTTGTCCTGATTTGAATTTAATCCACTATACAAAGCGTTATGCCAATTCCAGCTGTTTTTCCAGGCTTTCCACCAGATTGTCGTCTAGTCCCAAGGCTTGCGACAGGCGGCTGAGGAAGACGATTTCTTTGCGTGACAAGTCTGCGCAGACCAATCGTGCCGCCAGATAGGTTTCCGCTGCCAACGCCTGATCGTTGCCGACGGCGGCGGCGAGTTCTTCTACTGTTGCCGGATTGGCGTATTCGGCGGCAAGCCATGCGGCGGTTTCGGGGTCGTCGCCGCTTTCACGGGCGATGACTTGTTTTTCCGCGTCGTCAATCAGACCGTCCGAAGCCGCGGCGGCAATCATGGTGCGCAAAATCACGCGGCTGTGTGTTTCGGCGAGCAGTCCGGCAGGCTCGAACGCGCCTTGCGGCACGGCTTCCTGCTGCTTGTTTTTCTGCCAGTTTTGATAACCCTGATACGCCAGATAACCCAAAGCCGCCACGGAGCCGACTTTGACCAGCGATTTGGCGGTTTTTTTCTTCATCAGCATGGACGCCAGTCCGCCGACCAAAGCGCCGCCGCCAAAAGAATTGAGCGGGCTGTCGGAAACGGATTTGCCGCTTTTTTGAACGGTTCCCAAGATTTGATTGAGCAGGTTGTTGAAGTTCATGATGATCCCCTCATGGTGGTCGGTTTGGGTCTGAAATGGAGGCTCGGGGTCGTCTGAAATCGGGATGGGGCGTTTCAGACGACCTGTTTAAACAAGGCTCTTAACCGCGTACCCGCTCGATTTTCGCGCCGACTTTGCCGAGTTTTTTCTCGATGTGTTCGTAGCCGCGGTCGAGGTGGTAGATGCGTTCGACGATGGTTTCGCCTCCGGCGACCAAGCCTGCCATGACGAGGCTGGCGGAGGCGCGCAGGTCGGTCGCCATCACGACGGCGCCGGAGAGTTTTTCCACACCTTTGACGAAGGCGGTGTTGCCTTCGGTGGTGATGTTCGCGCCCATGCGGTTGAGTTCGGGAACGTGCATGAAGCGGTTTTCAAAGATGGTTTCGACGACGCGGCTGTCGCCTTCAGCAACGGCGTTCATCGCCATAAACTGCGCCTGCATGTCGGTCGGGAAGCCGGGGTGGACGACGGTGCGGATGTCCACTGCTTTGGGACGCTGCTGCATGTCGATGGAAATCCAGTCGTCGCCCGCTTCGATGATGGCGCCCGCTTCGACGAGTTTGTCCAATACGGCTTCCATGGTTTTGGGAGCGGCGTTGCGCAGGACGACTTTGCCGCCGGTCATGGCGACGGCGCAGAGGAAGGTGCCGGCTTCGATGCGGTCGGGTACGACGCTGTGTTCGCAGCCGTGCAGCTCTTTTACGCCTTCGACAGTCATGGTTGACGTGCCGATGCCGCTGATTTTCGCGCCCATTTTGACGAGGCATTCCGCCAAATCGACGACTTCTGGTTCGATGGCGCAGTTTTCGAGGATGGTCGTGCCTTCGGCGAGGGTTGCCGCCATCAGCAGGTTTTCCGTACCGCCGACGGTAACGACGTCCATGACGACACGCGTGCCTTTCAGACGGCCTTTGGCTTTGACGTAGCCGTGTTCGATGGTGATTTCCGCACCCATGGTTTCGAGGCCTTTGAGGTGCTGGTCAACAGGGCGAGAGCCGATGGCGCAGCCGCCGGGCAGGCTGACTTGAGCTTCGCCGAAACGCGCCAGCGTCGGGCCGAGCACGAGGATGGAGGCGCGCATGGTTTTCACCAGTTCGTAGGGGGCGCAGGTGTTGTTGACCGTGCCGCCGTTGATTTCGAATTCGTGAATGTTGTCGGTCAAAACGCGCGCGCCCATGCCTTGCAGCAGTTTTTGGGTGGTTTTGACGTCGGCGAGCATGGGTACGTTTTTCAGGCGCAGGGTGCCGGAGGTCAAGAGTCCGGCGCACATCAGCGGCAGGGCAGCGTTTTTTGCGCCGGATACGGTGATTTCGCCGTTGAGCGGGCCGTTGGCGGTGATTTTGAGTTTGTCCACAGTGTTTCTTTCGTTGTTAAGACAAGTCCCGACGGTGCTGCCGGCAGGACGGGATTCGTTTAGGTTCGGAATTATAAGGGATTTTGACGGTTTTTGCGGGCGGGCGGGGAGAATTCTTCCGAAGGGCGTTTACGGAGTACGAATGGTCGGAAGGGTCGTCTGAAAACTGTCGGGCGCAGCTTCGCAATGTCTGTTGGGATATTGTTGAAGCTGCGCTTTCAGACGACCTTTTTGCCATGTGGCGGAATGGAGCCGCCGTTCCCCTCAAGCCTTGTCCGACAGGCTGTATCTGTCGGACAAGGATGGGCGGCGGGGTTATTCGGCACCGACGACGACAATGTGCAAATCTTCAGGTTTGACGCGGCGCTTCCAAGCGTCTTTGACTTGCGCCACGGTCAATTTGCCGATGGCTTTGGGGTAGGCTTCGAGATAGTCGTTGGGCAGGTTGTGATAACCGATGATGCTGAGGTATTTCACCAGTTTGGCGTTGGAATCGAAACGCAGGGGGAAGCTGCCGATGATGTTGGCTTTGGCTTGCGCCAGTTCTTCTTCGGTCGGGCCTTCTTCGATGAATTGTTTGATGACCGCCTGAGCCTGTACGAGCGAGTCTTTGGTGTTTTTCTTCTGGGTGGAATAGGCGATGGTGAACATACCCGCTTCGGTCGCCGGTTCGAGGTTGCTGTATACGCCGTAGGTGTAGCCGTAACGGTCGCGCAAGACTTTCATCAGGCGGCTGTCGAAACCGCCGCCGCCGAGGATGTAGTTGCCGGCAACCAAGGCGTAATAGTCGGGGTCGTGGCGTTTAATCAGCGGCATACCGAGCAAGACTTGCGCCTGTTCGCCGGCAAACGGGATGTTGCGGCGTTGTGCCGGATTGGGTTTGACGGGCGGGACGGTGTGGGCGGCTTTGCTGCGGTCGGGCAGGCCGTTCAACACGTTTTTCACAAGCTGGTCGGCTTGTTTGCGGTTGATGTCGCCGACGATGGCGACGATGGCGTTGTCTTTGCCGTAGCGGCTGCGGTGGAACGCGCGGATGTCGTCAAGGTTGACTTTGCGGATGCTCTCCGCGGTGACGTTGGCGCCGCTGCCGTATGGGTGGTCGGGATAGGCAAGTTTGGTCAGGGCGCGTCCGGCGGTGAAGTCGGGGGTGGTTTCCTGTTGCTGGAGGGTGGTCACCGCCTCTTTTTGACGGCGGTCGAACACGGCGGGGTCAAAACGGGGGTGCGTCAGGGATTGGTTGAGCAGTCCGGCGGCTTTTTTGAGCGTTTCGGGGCGGCTCAGGCTGCGCAAGACGGCGGCAGAGCTTTCCTGTCCGCTGCTGCTGTCGATTTGGGCGGCAATATCGTCGGCGGCGGCATTAAAGGCTTCTTCGTCCAGCTTTTCCGTGCCGTCGGTCAGCAGGGCGGCGGTGAATTCCGCCACTTCGCTTTTGCCTTCGGGGTTGAACACGCTGCCCGCGCCTTTGAAGTTGACCTGCATATCGACGATGGGGTTGTCGTGTTGCTCGACCAAAAGGACTTCTGTGCCGTTGCCGGTGGTCCAGCGTTGGATGTCCACGCCTGCCTGTGCGGCGGTGGAGAAGGCGAGGGCTAATATGAGGGGAAGGGATTTCATCGGATATTCCTTTGCGGTTTAACCCGGCTGCCGGGGCGGAAGGGCGGTTTGGCGCCGTATTCCGCCCCGTTCCGAGTCATGTGCCACTTCGGGCGGTGTCGGTTCGGAGGTCGTCTGAAAACGGGAAAAGCGGTTTCAGACGACCCCTTGGGTCGGTTTATTTAGGTTGAGGCTTGTTTGCCGCCTGAACAATCGGGTGGTACAGGATTTTCGGGTCGGGCATCACGACCACGGTCGCCAAGCGGTCATCCGTCAGCAGCTGCGCGGCGGCCTGCACATCTTCGACGCTGACGGCTTTCAGGCGGCGGCGGATTTCCGCTTCGTCGCTGTATTCGAAGCCGCGCGCCTCCAGCCGCCCGATGATGGAAGCCTGTGCTTCCATAGAGTCGCGCTCGTAGATTTCGGACGCTTCCGACTGCGCTTTGATGCGGTTCAGCTCTTCGGCGCTGACTCCGTTTTCGGCGATGTCTTTCAATTCGCGGCGCAATTCGGCGATGACGGCATCGACTTCGACGTTGTCCGCCGGCATGGCGAAGATGCTGAACAACGGCATTTCACGGCTGATCAGGTCGTAACTTGCGCCCGTACTCAAAGCCATCTGTTTGCCGCGTATCAGGTTTTTATCCAAGCGGCTGGACGAGTTGCCCGACAAGATTTCCGACAGGACATCCAGCGCATAGGGCAGTCTGTCGTCCAGACTTTCCAATCCGGGGACGCGGTAGTTCAAGCTGACCAAGGGTTGGCGCGTGACCACCGAGGTCGTCTGAAAATTCACAGGTTCGCGTTTGAACGGTTCTTTGGCAAGCATATTGCGGTCGGGCTGCTGCTTGGCGGGAATGTTGCCGAACAGTTCCGCCGCGGTTTTGAGCGTCTTTTTGGCATCGACATCGCCGACAATCACCAAAACGGCGTTGTTCGGCGCGTAATATTGCCGATACCAGTCGCGCAAATCGTCGGCTTTGAGCGTGTGCAAATCATCCATATAACCGATGACCGCGGCTTTCATCGAAGGCAGTGTAAAGCTGTTCAGATACACCTGTTCCCACAGCTTGCCGTCCGCCGTGTCTTCCGTGCGTTGGCGGCGTTCTTCGCGGATGACGTTCATTTCATTTTGAAATTCTTCATCGCTGAAATTGAGGTTGTGCATCCGGTCGGCTTCGAGCTTCAACACTTCGGGCAGGTTTGCCGCCGCGATGTTTTCGTAATAAACCGTCTCGCTGCGGTTGGTGTAGGCATTGTTCTCTCCGCCCAAAGCGGCGACACGGCGGTTGAATTCTCCCGAAGGTACGGCCTGCGTGCCTTTAAACATCATGTGTTCCAAGGCATGGCTCAAACCGCTTTTGCCCTGTTTTTCATCCACGCTGCCGACTTTATACCAAAGCTGCGACACGGCGACCGGCGCGCGGCGGTCTTCTTTCACAATAATCTTCAACCCGTTGGGCAGCGTTTGCGATACGGTCTGCGCCAGCGTGAGTACGGGCGCGGACAAAGCAAATATCAGGGCAAGATGGCGTAAGCTGTTCAATCTGGATTCCTCTCAGTCGGTCTGGCGCAGAGCAGGCTCTGCTTGAGTGCAAAATATTACCGAGAACGGGACGAAACGGTTGTCTGTCCGTTTCGGTCTGCGCTGAAGCAAAATCAATAAAAACGGTGATGAAGTCGCCGTTTTCGAGTGATTCCGCTTCAGCCCAAATATGCCGGAGAGACTTCAAATCAAGACAAGGCGCGGCAACGCCGTATCGCTTTGAAGTCAATCCTTTTATAGAACGTTGCAATGATAAACAGTTCCCATATGCGTAAATAAAAAGGTCGTCTGAAAATCAAAGATCGGGTTTCAGACGACCCCTGCGTCACAAGATGGGTGTCACATTCAACCGGATTGTCCGTCCCCCTCCAATACCAATTCCATTACCGACACCGTCTCGCCGTTGTGCCGACAGGTCTTAATTTCACACCAGCCGTATTTCTCGTAAACCGACTGCACGTCCGGCGTATAAAGGTAAAGCTTGGGCAGGCGCATTTGGCGGGCGGCGGCGAGGCAGTGTCCAATCAACAGGCCGCCCACGCCCATCCCCCTGTGTTCGGGCAAAACGAACACATCGCCCAACCAATATTCGTATTGGGGAAACTCCTCCATATCGTGCCGTTTGAGCGCGGCAGAACCCAGCAGCGCGCCGTCCTTTCCGACGGCGGCAAACGCCAGCGGCAGGTTCTCACCGTTCAGGCATTCCGCGTAATAGGCGCGGATTTTGTCCATAGACGACCACGGCGCAAAATCATGCCATTGCAGATAAAGCGCGCGGGCGAGCGGTTCGACGTGTTCGGGGCGTAAAGGCATGATGTTCATGAAGGGCATGATACGCCCGCGCCTTCCGCCTGAAAATGCCTCCTTTTTGCCGATACGTTTTCAGACGACCCCTGCTTAAATCAAAATGCGGTTTACCTGTGCAGCCTCAAACCTTTGCCATATGCCGTTTGACAAGCGTTTCAGATTCGGCTAAAAACCGAAAAATGTTTGGCATCGTAAACTCCTGTAAATCCTAGATGAAAGCATCGGATACGGGCGTTTCCCGCCAAACCCGCAGGGTGCGGCAGGCAATCCTTACGCCCGCGCCCGCTCTAAGAAAAATATTGAAAATGCCGGCGGGGCAGGCAGGTTTCCGCCGGGGCGGTCCGTCTGCCCAACCTCTGCCAACAGGAGAACTTTAATATGTCTGACAACCAGTCCGCCCGCAAGGAAAAAACCTTCTTCGGGCATCCCATCCAGCTCTCTACCCTGTTCCATATCGAATTGTGGGAACGTTTCTCGTTTTACGGGATGCAGGGTATCTTAATGATCTATCTCTATTACGCTGCCAATAAAGGCGGTTTGGGCATAGACAAGTCGCTCGCCGGCGGCATTGTCGGCGCATACGGCGGCAGCGTGTATCTGTCCACCATACTCGGCGCATGGCTTGCCGACCGGATTTGGGGCGCGGAGAGAACGCTGTTTATTTCCGGCATCGTGGTCATGCTCGGACACATCGTTTTGGCAATCGCACCGGGGCTGTACGGGCTGTTGAGCGGCTTGGTGTGTATCGCATTGGGCAGCGGCGGCGTGAAATCGTCGGCAAGCTCGATGGTCGGTTCGCTTTATGAGGCAGATCACATGAAGCCCCTGCGCGATGCCGGATTTTCCATTTTCTATATCTCCATCAACATCGGCGGCTTTTTAGGCCCGCTCTTGACCGGCTTGCTGCAAACGAAGATGGGTTTCCACTACGGCTTCGGCGCGGCGGCAGTCGGTATGGCTTTGGGGCTGTGCCTTTACTCTGCGGGACGCAAACTGCTGCCGCATACGCCTGCCCCCAATCCGCTGCGCCCTGAAAAAGTGCAGACCGCTGCGGCAGTCGCCGTGTTGATTGTCTTGATTATCGGCAGCCTGATTGCCTCGGGCACGATCAATTTGGACAACTTCCCCAAATTTCTGCTCGGTACGGTCATTCTGACCATTATCGCCTATTTCTCGCGCCTGCTCGGCAGCAGCCATGTGTCGTCTGAAAACAAACGCCACATCATTGCCTATATTCCGCTGTTTCTGACCATCTGCCTGTTTTGGGCAGTCTGGTACCAAGTCTATTCCGTAGCAACGGTATATTTTGACAAAACGGTTGACCGCACCCTATTCGGCTGGACTGTCCCCGTTGCATGGAAAGATTCCATCCAAAGCATGTGGGTCATCCTCTTCTCGGGCATGATGGCGGCAATTTGGACGAAAATGGGCAAATATCAGCCGAAAACCCCGTTTAAATTCGTATTGGCGATGATTGTTGTCGGCATATCCTATCTGATATTCGTACCGTATGTCTCATCAGAGACACCCATGCCGATTAGTGTTTTCGCACTGTTCCTGCTCGTCCTCACCATAGGCGAACTGATGATCTCGCCGATTGCACTTTCCATCGCGACCAAAATCGCCCCGCCCATGTTCAAAACGCAAATGGTCGCGCTCAATTTCTTGGGTTTTTCAGTGGGTTTCACTTTGGGTGGCGTGTTGTTCAAAGAGGGATTCAATGAGAAAGCACCGCTGGATTTCTACTGGATGATTTGCGGCATAGGCGTGATAACCGGTTTGGTATTGTTGCTGCTTGTACCTATTTTGAATAAAATGCTCAAAGGCGTAGATTAAATACTGATTCATTAAGAAGGTCGTCTGAAATGCCGTTTCAGACGACCTGTTTTTAAGGACTTTGAACCCATGAAACCCCACTCTTTCCTCCTGCTCCTCCTGCTTGCCGGAGCAGCCCATGCCAACGACAGCATGGGTACAGTCAGCACAAGCGGCATCAAATATCTGAAAAATCCGCATATCGATATGCAGAGCGAAGATTTGTACATCAGCGAACACCAGATTCGCGTGCATTACCGGTTTAAAAACACCTCCTCGCAAGACCTTACCGAAACTGTCCTTTTCCCTTTGCCGATTGTTCCTGCTTTCACCGATTCCGACTTTGCCGACACCAAAGGCTTGGTTGACAGCTTCCGAATTTACGCCGACGGCAAACCTGTCCGCCCGCAAACCCACGTCCGTGCCTATTTTGAACGGAGTAACGGCTCGCTGGTGGACGTGACCGCCGATTTGAAAAAATGCGGTTTGAGCGATCAGGAACTGATGCACCCTTGGACGCAAAAGCAAGATGGTGAAAAAATCGACAGCAAAATCGGAGCCTGCCGCTCCGCCAAAGTCCAATCCATGCTGTCCAAACAGACGGATGAACTGTCCTATTGGTCGTCGCAGATTATTTACAGCTGGAAGCAAACCTTCAAAGCCGGCAGCGTCACCGAAATCAAACACCAATACACCCCGCTGGTCGGCGGCAGCTTCCTGCCTTCGCTTAAAGCCAAAGACAGCAAAGCATTCATAGATGAGTACTGCATGGATGAAAACTTCCTTAAAAACTTTAAAACTGTGGAAGGAGGTTCAAAGGTCTATCACCATTTGGGCTATATCCTGACCACAGGTGCCAACTGGGCAAAACCCATCGGTAAATTCACGTTGACCATAGACCGCGAGCCCAATACCGTGATTTCGCTTTGTTGGGACAAATCCTTGCGCAAAGTAGGGCCGAACCGCTTCCAAGCAGTCAAAGAAAATTTCCTGCCGAAAAAAGACTTGGACATTATTTTCGTTTACGAAAAACCCTAAGCGGCATACATATAGTGGATTAACTAAATCAGGACAAGGCGAGGCAACGCCGTACCGGTTTAAAGTTAAGCCACTATAAAAGGTCGTCTGAAACCTTGTTTTAGGGTTTCAGACGACCTTTTGCTACAATAAGGCTTTTCCGTTTTGCAAGGCATTCCCATGAGCAAATCCGCCGTTTCCCCGATGATGCAGCAGTATCTCGCCATCAAATCGCAGTACGCCGACAAGCTGGTGTTTTACCGCATGGGCGATTTTTACGAGCTGTTTTTGGATGACGCAGTGGAAGCGGCGAAGCTGTTGGACATCACCCTGACCACGCGCGGGCAGATGGACGGCGTGCCGATTAAGATGGCGGGCGTGCCGTTTCACGCGGCGGAGCAGTATCTGGCGCGGCTGGTGAAGATGGGCAAAAGCGTGGCAGTGTGCGAGCAGGTGGGCGAAGTCGGCGCGGGCAAAGGGCCGGTGGAGCGCAAAGTCGTGCGCATCGTTACACCCGGCACGCTGACCGACGCGGCGTTTTTGGAAGACAAGGAAACCAACCGCATCGCGGCGGTGAACGCGGATAAAAAACACATCGCCATCGCGTGGGCATCTTTGCAAAGCGGCGAATTCAAAACCAAGCTGACGACGGCGGACAAGCTCGCCGACGAGCTGGCGCGTTTGCAGGCGGCGGAAATCCTGTTGCCCGAAGGCAAAAGCCTGCCTGATGGTTTTCAGACGACCTCCGCCAACATTACGCGCCTGAACTCATGGCAGTTTGCCGCCGACGCGGGCGCGAAATTATTGACCGAATATTTTGGCTGCCAAGACCTGCACGGCTTCGGTTTGGACGGCAAGGAACACGAAGCCGCCGTCGGCGCGGCGGGCGCGCTGTTGAACTACATCCGCCTGACGCAAAACCTGATGCCGCAACACTTAGACGGCATTTCGCTCGAAACCGACAGCCAATATATCGGCATGGACGCCGCCACGCGCCGCAATCTCGAAATCACGCAAACCCTCTCCGGTAAAAAATCGCCGACCCTGTTTTCCATACTCGACGGCTGCGCCACCCACATGGGCAGCCGCCTCTTGGCACTCTGGCTGCACCACCCCTTACGCAGCCGCGCCCACATCCGCGCCCGCCAAGAAGCCGTTGCCGCGCTGGGTTCGCAATACGAAACCCTGCAAGGCCGTCTGAAAAACATCGCGGACATCGAACGCATCTCCGCCCGCATCGCCGTCGGCAACGCCCGCCCGCGCGACCTCGCTGCCCTGCGCGACAGCCTGTTTGCCCTATCCGAAATCGAATTGTCCGCCGAGGGCAGCAGTCTCTTAGAAACCCTCAAAGCCGTTTTCCCCGAAACCCTGTCCGTCGCCGAAACCCTCAAAGCCGCCGTGATGCCCGAACCCGCCGTCTGGCTCAAAGACGGCGGCGTCATCAACCAAGGCTATTCGGCAGAACTCGACGAGTTGCGCCACATCCAAAACCACGGCGACGAATTCCTGCTCGACCTCGAAGCGCGCGAACGCGAACGCACCGGCCTCTCCACCCTCAAAGTCGAGTTCAACCGCGTTCACGGCTTCTACATCGAGCTATCCAAAGTCCAAGCCGAACAAGCCCCCGCCGACTACCAACGCCGCCAGACCCTGAAAAACGCCGAACGCTTCATCACCCCCGAACTCAAAACCTTCGAAGACAAAGTCTTGACCGCGCAAGAGCAGGCATTGGCATTGGAAAAACGCCTGTTTGAAGCCCTCCTCAAAGACATTCAGACGACCCTTCCTCAGCTTCAAAAAGCCGCCAAAGCCGCCGCCGCCCTCGACGTACTCTCCACCTTCGCCGCCACCGCCGCCGAACGCGGCTTCGTCTGCCCCGAGTTCGCCGACTACCCCGTCATCCATATCGAAAACGGCCGCCATCCCGTCGTCGAGCAGCAAGTGCGCCACTTCACGGCCAACCACACCCGCCTCGACCACAAACACCGCCTCATGCTCCTGACCGGCCCCAACATGGGCGGCAAATCCACCTACATGCGCCAAGTCGCCCACATCGTCCTCATGGCGCACACCGGCAGCTTCATCCCCGCCGATGCAGCCCAAATCGGACCCATCGACCAAATCTTCACCCGCATCGGTGCCTCCGACGACCTCGCCTCCAACCGCTCCACCTTCATGGTCGAAATGAGCGAAACCGCCTACATCCTCCACCACGCCACCGACCAATCCCTCGTCCTCATGGACGAAGTCGGACGCGGCACCTCCACCTTCGACGGCCTCGCCCTCGCACACGCCATCGCCGAACACCTGCTGCAAAAAAACAAATCCTTCAGCCTCTTCGCCACCCACTATTTCGAGCTTACCAAACTGCCCGAAGCCCACGCGACGGCGGTCAACATGCACCTCTCCGCGCTCGAACAAGGACAAGACATCGTCTTCCTCCACCACATCGAACCCGGCCCCGCCAGCAAAAGCTACGGCATCGCCGTCGCCAAACTCGCCGGCCTGCCCAACCGCGCCCTCAAAGCCGCCCAAAAACATCTGGACGAACTCGAAGCCCAAGCCGCCGCCGTCCGCCCGCAGTTGGACATCTTCAGCACCCTGTCGTCTGAAAACGAATACAGCGGGTTTAGCTCAAACGAAACGGCGGACATTGCCCCCCAAACCGCCGCAAGCCAAGAAAACCACCCCGCCCACCACGCACTCGCCGAAGCCCTAAACCAAATCCGCCCCGACGACCTCACCCCACGCGAAGCCTTAGACGCACTGTACCGCCTCAAGCAGATTGCCGAAGGCGGGGAATAAACGCGTTGGTTCATTGAAAAAGGTCGTCTGAAAAACCTTGTTTCGGGTTTTCAGACGACCTTTCGTTTGCCTGCCGATTAATATAGTGGATTAACTAAATCAGGACAAGGCGACACGAAGCCGCACAGTACAGACAGTACAGCAAAAAGTTAATCCGCTGTATCACACGGCTTGCGGGCTGGCTTCAATGTCGTGCAGGCTACGGTAGCAGGGGTCGAGTTGGTTGGCGATGAGGGTGAGCTGCCGGTGGAGGATGTGGCTTTGACGTTCGTCGCCTGCTTCTGTTTGTAAGGCTTCCAAGTCGGTTCGGATTTGGGAGAGGGTCGTCTGAAAATCTTGTTCGCTCGTTTGCGGGAGGCGTTCGAGCAGGTCGGCGATGCGGTAGCCGCTTTGGTAGAACTTGCGGACGAAGTCGGGGCTGCACGCGCCATCCATTTCGCTGCGGTATGCGCCGAGTGCGGAGATGTAGCCGGTCAGGGCGTAGCTGGTTTTGAGGAGGGTGAAGCCGCTTTGCAGGTTGTTGCCGTATTTTTTAGGTTCGCTGCTCATGTCGGAGAGGGTGCTGCTGAGGGTGGCGGTGCGTTCGTGGGCTTGGCGGCGGACGGTGCGGTATTCGACGTCGTCGGCGATGCCGTATTGGAGCTGGTCGAGGATTTTTCTGAGGTAGGCGCCGTTGCCGCCGACGGTTTGGGCGGCGGTTTTTTCGAGGGTGAGGTAACGCCAATCCGGCCAGAGGTAGGTGACGGCTGCCCACGCGAGGACGGAGCCGACGATGGTGTCGATGATGCGGACGGGCATGGCGGCATAGACGTCCAGCCCGGCGAGAGAGAAGCTGGTGAGGGCTTGGATGGTGATGAAGAAGGTGGAGAAGCTGTATTTGTAGCTTCGGGTCATGAAAAACAGGGTGGTGCTGGCGATGACGATCCAGAGTTTGGTTTCGACGGAGGGGGTGAAATAAGGCACGAGTGAGCCGACGATGACGCCGAGGATGGTGCCGGCGATGCGTTGGTACACGCGGCTTTTGGTGGCGGTGTAGTTGGGTTGGCAGACGAAAACGGCGGTCAGGAGTATCCAGTAGCCGAGGTTGAGATGGAGGATTTCGACGATGATGCAGGAGGCGGCAACGAGGATGGAGAGGCGCGTGGCGTGACGGAAAACGCCCGACTCGAAGTTGAGCTGGCTGCGGACGGTCTGCCAGACGTTTTTCAGGCTGCTGTTTTCGAGGGCGGCGATGCGGGTGTCGTTGCTGTTTTCGTTTTCGGCGGGGGAGTCGCTGTGTTGGAGTTGGCGCAGTTGGTGGTCGACGCTGCCGAGGTTGTCGAGCAGGCGGCGGATGTGGTGGATGTTGCGGCTTTCGGGGTGGTCGTCAGTGTAGTGGGCGAGGGATTGGCGGCAGCCTTCCATCGCGCGTCCGAGGCGTTTGCTGTATGTGTAGTCTTTGCCGTTTCTCAGGGCGGCGGCAACGTTGCGGCACGCCTGCCCCTGCATTTCGAGCAGGCGGCGGATGCGGAAGATGAGGTCGGTGTTTTTAAGGGTGTCGGTCAGCTCGGTGTAGTCGGCGTGGGCGGAGCTGACGCGTTCGTGTATGTCTTGGGCGGTGAAGTAGTAGCGCAGCATTTTGGCAGTGCGCGGGTGGCGGTGTTTGCCGCGCAGGCGGTAAAACAGGGCGGCGCGGCATTGGTTGAAGGCGCTGATGACACCAGTGTTGCTCATGGCGAGGTCGATTTGGCGGTTGCCGAGCCAGGCGGCTTCGTCGGGATCGAAAAAGTCGGCTTTGGCGTCAAAATACCCGCCGAGCGCTTCGTAGGCGTTGGCGACGCTTTCTTGAACGGGGCGGTGCGGGAGGATGATTTGGAAAACGAGTGTGCAGGTGCTGTATAACACGGTCCCGAGCAGAATCATGACGGGATTGGTCAGCCAGAAGGTTTCGGGGGTGTAGGTGAGCGTGGTGTAGGTGGCGACGGCAAGTGCGCCGAACGCGAAGGTGCGGTATTTCAGCCCGACCGCGCCCAAAATGGTAAAGCCGAACGTCATCAGGGTCATGGCGAGGATGAAAGGCAGGCCGGTGCCGAGCGTGCTTTGGGCGACGAGCGACGAGAGGGTGAACAGGGCGACGGTGATGATGATGTTTTTCAGACGACCTGTCAGGCGGTTGTCCAAATCGACGAGGCCGCCCGCGATAATGCCGAGCACGAAGGGCATGGCGAGCTTGGGCGTGCCGAACCGCCAGACGAGGGTTGCGGCGATAAAGACGCTGGCGAAGACGGGCAGCGAGGTGATGATGAGGGGTTTGAGCGGCGGGAGTTTCATCGTATTGGGCGCGGCTTTAAATGGGAATGGTTTGATTATTATGAATGAAATGAAACGGTATTCTAACAGGATTTTAGGGCGGGACGGGGGCTATGGGGTCGTCTGAAAACCTGTCCGACAGCGCACCTGCGAAACGGATATGACCGACCTGTCTATCTGTCCTCAAGAAAAAGGAACGAGATTGCCGCGCATGAAAAAGGTCGTCTGAAAACCCTAAAGTGTGGTTTTCAGACGACCTTTTCTTTTTCGGCGGCGTTATTGCGTTTGCTCGGCTTTTTGTTTTTCCGCTTCTTCGATTTTGCGGTCGTTTTCGTAATCCGAACGGAAGAGCCTGTCGAAACGGATGGTGTATTTCAACTCGCCGCCGTATGAACGGCTGCCGACGCGGGCAACGGCTTGGATGGCACGAGTGAGCTGGTACACGAGCTTGACCGACTGTTCGGCACTGGAAAGACCGTATTCGTAACCTGCGTAGAGGTTGTTGGTGAACTGCTTGCCGACGGTCAGCACTTGTTCGGCGGGGTTGAGTTCGCCGGTTTGGGCGTTGCGGCTGCGTTGGCTGGTGATGCCCAAATCGTCCACCAGTCCGAGCCTGTCGTTGACTTGTCCGGCAAGGAGCGCGCCTGCCGCTGCGGAAAGGGCGGCATTGTCGCCGTCGCTGCCGCTGCTGGCACGGTTGAGGATGAGCCAGGAGAGCTTGTCTTTTTCGCTCATCGCCTCTTTGGCAACGAGGGTCACGCGCGGATTGGAGAGGCTGCCGAGGACTTCGACGCCCGCACCGACGGGGGAAAGACGGCGTTCGGCGCGGATGTTCAGGTTGGGATTGTTCAACGGACCAACGAAAGAAACCGTCCCCTTAGTGATGTCGAGGTCTTGACCGTAGGCTTTGTAGCGGCCTTTGACGACTTTCACCGTACCGACGCCTTGGATGGCTTCGCCCGGGCGGGAAGTGATGGTCAGCTTGCCGCCTATGGTGATGTCTGCGCCATAACCGACGAAACGGATGTTGTCGTTGAGGTTGAGCGTCAGGTTGAGGCTGATGGGCGTCACGGCGGCGGTTTGTTTTTTCTCTTCGCCCAACACGACGACATCGTCGTCCAACGAGGGCATGGAGGATTTTTGCGAACCGAACATACCGTAGTCGCTGCCCAACGTACCGTTGAGGATGAAGCCCCTGGCCTGGTTGTATTGCACTTTCGCGCTGCCGGAGAGGCGCAGGCGGCGGTTCGGACGGGAGAGGGTGTCGTATTTGTCGAAGACGACATCTACGTCAACATCCGGATCGGCGTTGGCAAGGTTGACGGAGCCTTTCAGCTCGAGCGTACCGCCTTTGTGGAACTTGAGGCTGTCGATAATCCAGCGTTGTCCCTGCAAATGGGAACGTAAAACGCCGTTGTCGAGGATAAGGCCTTGGGTTTGGTTGCGGTAGTAGAGGTTTTCGCCGTTGAGCGTACCGGAAAGCTGGGGATCGCCGACGCGTCCGCCAAGGCTGACGGCGGCATTCAGACGACCTTTGACGGTTTGTCCGACAGGCAGGAAGTTGCGGAAGACTTCGAGGTCGGCGACGTTGAGGTTGAGTTTGCCGCTCAAAGGCGCGGTGTCCATGCTGGCGCCCTGTCCGATGTTGACCGTACCGTCGGCAGTGCCGTAGTTGCTGGTGCCGTTCAAGGTGGCGGCGATGGTGGGCGAACCGACGCGCCCGCCTATGGTGGCGGAGGCGTTCAGACGACCTGTAATGCCTTGCGCGGTGGCGGGCAGGAAGGTTTTGATTGCGCCCAAGTCGGGGATGTTGAGGTTGATTTTGCCGCTGACCGGCGCGTTGGCGATTTTGTTGCCGAACTGCTGGCTGATGCCCAAATCGGCATTGATGCTGCCGAAGCGGGTATTGCCTTCAAGCGTGCTGTCGATGCGGCCGTTTTGGAAACGGGTGCGCAGGACGAGCGCGCTCAAACCCAAGGGCATTTGTTTTTTCGGGTCTTTGTTCGGCAGGATGATGTCGCCGCTTTGGCGGTTGATGTTGAGGTAGCCGCGGGCGTTTTGGCTGTACGCCAAATCCCAATCGCCGCCGAGTACCAAGTTGTGTTCGACGGGGATTTTGACGAAGTTTTGCAGCTCGGTGATGTGCAGGCTTTGCGCACTGCCTTTACTGGTGATGCCGGTTTTTTTGTCCCAAACGAAGTTTTGCAGGTTGAGGCTGCCGCCCATCACGCTCCAGCGCGCCGCGCTCATGGAAACGCGCTCCGCGCCTGCTTCTAGGTTCATGCGGTTTTGCAGTTTGAGGTTGAACGCGCCGCCGATGTCGAGCGTGTCCACGCTGCCTTTCCACTGATTGAAGTCTTTGTTCAGACCGCCCGCCGCGTTGACTTCGAGTTTGTAAGGTTTGCCGTCCAACGCCATGCTGCTGCTGCCGTGTATGCGGTGTTGCGCACCCGTGCCATTGAGGGACAGGTTGACCGCATCGACGACGGTCGCGCCGCCGGAAAGGGCGATGTGGCTGCCTTTGATGTCGGCGGCAAGCGGACGGTTGATGTCGGGCGTGCCTTTGAGTTTGAAGTCAAGCATTCGGATGTTGACGGCATCGCCGACACGCAGCGCGCGCGCTTCGCCGGAGAGGTCGGCTTCGTAGGTTTTCAGCCCGCCTTTGAGGTCGCCTGAAATATAGCCGCGCGTGTTGAGCAGCCCGCCCAGTCCGAAACCGAAACGGGAAAGGTCGGGAGCGGTGATGTCGATATTGAGGCGGTCGCCTTTTTTACCGAAGCTGCCGTTGGTTTTGACGATATTGTTGCCCAAACGCAGGTCAGTCAGCGCGCGCGGGAGATGTCCGGATTCGTAAACGACATCGGCTTTACCGCTGAGGGGGACGTTGTTTAACGTACTCGGCGCAAGCTGCATTTTGCCGGCGAATTTTTCTTTCGCCAGTTCGCCTGAAAGATTGATGGTGCCGTTGACGCTGCCGGCGGGCAGTTTTGAGTCTAAGCGGGACGGATTGAACGCTTTGCTGGAAACGTCGAGCTTGAGCAGGCGGTCTTTGAAAAGCTCGAGCGAACCTTGTGCCGTCAGTTCGCCGCCGTTTTGCGGTGCGACGCGGACGCGGTCGAGTTTGAGGGTGCGTTGACCGAGTTGTCTGTCGGTAACGAAGGACAGCAGGCCGGAGAGTTGCGCGCTGCCGCTTTCAAGATTCCAGTCGATAGCGGGCGAGGCGGTTTCACCTTTGACGCCGATAAATCCGTTCCACTGACCGGCAACATTGGTGCGGACGAGGTCGTCTGAAACCAGGTTGTTCACATTAATCTTGAGCGCCAGCGCGTTTTTCACCGTATCGACCGTACCGGCGACATTGAACGAACCTTCCTCCAGCAGCCCGATTTCAGACTCTTGGACGGTTACCACGCCGTTGTCGTTGATGGTGAAGTCCGCCAGAATGTTGCGCACCGGAATGGATTTTGCATCGGCAAAACCCGCCGCCTTGTTTTCCAAGTCGAGCGAGCCGTCCAGCGCGATACCGTGCGTAAACGAAGGCACGACGGTTGCGTCAAACGTCAGGTTTGCCTTAGGTAGCGACGGCAGGAAAGCCGTCGGATTGATGTTGAAACCCTTGACCAGTACCTCGCCGATCATCTTGTCCAACGAAGCGGCAAACGGATGCACCGTAGATTTCGCCGACAAATGCACATCGTCGCCGTCCAGCAGGATTTCAGTCTGCACGTCCTGCAAGCTGCCCCACAGACGCGCCTTACCCTCTATCGTCTCGCCTTCCAGCTCGCCCTTCGTCTGAATTGTCGTATTGAGCGCAAAAGGCTTCTCCAGCCCGACCACCGCCGAACCCGTCGAATTGCTCCACGGCGTATCGAGGGTTTTCAAATCCAAGCGGTGTTCTTTCCGATCGTAATGGTATGCCGCATTCAGATGGTCGAGATAGGCCGTCTGCTTGTCAAAATTTTTGCCCACGCTGAGCCTGCCCGTCTCAAAACGGTCGATAAACACCAACACAGGCAAATCAATGCTCTCAGGCAGCCCTTTGGACGGCTTTTTCTCTTTCGGCGGCGTCGGCTTCGGCACGACCGCAATATCGCCCGCCACAATTTCAGTAATGTGCAGGCTGCGCTGAAACAGCTCGGACGGCTTCCAATCAAAACGGAACGCGCTGATTTTCACATCCGCCCCATCCGTTTCAATCATCCACTTATCGCCGTGGAAACCCTTAACCAGCGTACCTTCCAGCGTTTCCGACGCAATCTTCACGCCAAACCAGGACGGAATCTTGTACAAACCGAAACGCAAACCCGATTCCGTCCCCACCAGCCAAGCAATAAAGCCCGCCAGCGCACACACCAACACAACCAACGTCAGCAACAGACCCCGCAACCAGCGCCTCTTGCGCTTGGGCGGGGTGGGTTGTGTTTCAGACGACGTAGGCACACTGTTTGGCGTTTCTTGGGTTTCTTGGACTGCTGTTTCGGACATCTTGGCTTTCTTGTATGACTTAACGGCTTCTCAGGACTCCGCCGCACCCGACGGAATCGGCTTTTCAGACGACCCCATATCAGGACAGGACGTCTGAAAAAGGATAATCATATCCCATTGCAGCGAATTGTGCTTGGGAAAGACAGCATTTCAGGTTTCAGACGACCCCATATGCCCGAACGTCATGCCCGAAGCGGTAAAAATGTCAACAAATGCAAAAAGGTCGTCTGAAAAGACAGCGGGAGTTTAGACCCGCATTTTCAGACGACCTCTTCGTATTTCAACAACCCAACGCAAATCAATGAAAAGAAACGCGGCGGGTTGCCTCAAGCTGCGGCTTACCTGCCCGACAAGACCGCTGCACCTGCTTTCGCGACGCTTTCGTCTTCATTGACCGAGCCGCCGCTCACGCCGACACTGCCGACGATAACGCCGTTTTTATCCACCAGCAGCACACCGCCGGGAAAAATCACCAAACCGTCGTTGGTCACCTCAATACCGTAAAGCTCACCGCCCGGCTGCGAAGCCTTGCCCAAATCGCGGGTGGACATATTGAAATAGCGTGCCGTTTTCGCCTTTTTCTGCGCAATATCGATACTGCCGATAAACGCATCGTCCATACGCGCAAACGCCTTCAAATTACCGCCTGCATCCATGACCGCGATATTCATCGGCACCTTGATTTCACGCGCCTTTTTCATCGAAGCCTGTACCACCGCCTGCGCCTGAGCCGTCGTCAAATCGCCCGGTAGCGTTTTGGTCAAACCCGCCGAAAATGCCGGCGCACCCAATGCCAAAGTACACAACAATGCAACTGATTTTATGCCGCGCATAACTGTCTCCTTGTATTGAATCAATGAAAGGTACTGCACTTTTGATTGTATGCCTGTCGGCGGGAACAATAAAGGTCGTCTGAAAACCATAAGACAGGTTTTCAGACGACCTCGGATGGGTTTCGGTTTGGTAGTTTCAGCAGCAACTGTATTTTTGACCCCGTCGGGCAAAAATACCAAAACTCAAATCAAGCCGTTCGGATACCGTTTTCGGCAAAGTAATCATTCAATACTGTCAGTAGTCGGTATACATTGTAGTGTGGGCTTTGCCCACGATAATGTTGGGTAAAAGAGGTCATCTGAAATTTTGAGTTTGATTCGTGGGCAAAGCCCACGCTACGGGTTTCTATTCTCTCTTGCTACGGTTTTTGCCGTAGCAACTGTCGGATTCTCGAATCCGACAGCTTTTGAGATGGCAGCAGCTGTTGTCGGATACAAGCCTCCAACCTGCGACCGGCTACGGTTTGCCCAGCATTATTTGCAACGCATCAGCGTACGCGTCCGCCAAACTTTTTTGCCTGAGCCGTCCGTTGAAAAATCACGGAATCTCTGCGTCAGCACGCCTCGGTTTAACGAAAACTCAAAATTATCGTTATAAATCTGCGTACCTTGCTCTGGCTCCTCTTCCCGAACGCGTGCCGTACCTGCGATTTTATCGGGCGAATAAATTCGATAATTCAGTTTCGTATATTTCGCACCCCATTCCCAGCCATTTAATTCAATTGATTTTTTACCTATTTCAATATAAAAGCCGCTATCTTCCGACACATAGACATTATCCATAGCAGCGTTTTCATCATAACCCATGGCACATAAAGCCCTTATATGTTTGGGCGATACCTTCCCTTCATAATGCCCGGCCCATTTGCCTTGAAACGCTTGCGGAATATCTTGGGCAGCGGCTTGGAATCCAAGAAGGAGCAAACCGGCGGTCAGAACAGATTTTAAAGTGAGCGACATTATTTTTGACCTTTCAAGAAAGAGTGTTTAAATCAATATGAATAATACAGGAAACGGAAAGAATATAAAAAGGTCGTCTGAAAACATTTAAAGGTTTTCAGACGACCTCGTATGGGCTTTGGATTCAAGCACTGTATGCCTACGGTTTCAGCAGGTCGGATTCGCCAATTTGAAACTTATCCTCACCCCTGCTGCTGGATGATATGCACGTCTCGCTGCGGGAAAGGAATATTGATATTGGCGGTGCGCAGGTTTTCCACCACCTGCTCGTTCAATCCGAAGCGGAACGCACCCAAATCAGCTTCGTTCGTCCACGCCCAAAGCGTGATTTCGATGGCACTGTCGGCCAAGTTGGTAATATATGTTACTGCCTCTTTGCCTTGGGTCTGTACACACAAAGGATGCTCGGTGGCGGCTTTCAAAACGGCGGCTTTGGCGGCCTTCAAATCACAGGCGTAATCGACGCCGACCACCACCTGCACGCGACACAGCGGCATGGAAGAACGGTTGACGATACTGTTGCTCATGACGACGCTGTTGGGCAGGATGACTTCTTCGTTATCCGGCGTACTCAGCGCGGTCTGCACCATTTTAATTTCGCTAACAAAGCCTTCGAAGCCGTTGACTTTGATGTAGTCGCCGACTTTAAACGGACGGAACAGAATAATCAGCGCGCCGGCGGCAAAGTTCGACAGTTGGTCTTTCAGCGACAAAGCCACCGCCAAGCCCGCGCCACCGATTAAGGCAGTAACCGACGTGGTCGGAATGCCCAGCTTGCCCAGCGCGGCAATAATAATCAGGATTAACAGGCCGACATTAGCCACATTGCCGAGGAAGCTCACCAGCGTTCTGTCCACTTTGGCGCGGGTCAGCGCAGCTTTCATCAAAATAACAAGGCGGGAAGCTATCCATCTGCCGACAAAGAAAATCGCCAACGCCGCAACGAGATTGGTACCGAATGCCATGCCGGTTTCAACGAGACGCTCCCAGCCTGAGAATGAAGAGAGGTTTTCAAGATCGAAATTCATGATTTTTATTTCTGGTTAAAGGATGGTTAGAAATTTAGATATTAATTGGTTTTGCGGCAAGCCTGTCTATATTTCAGACGACCTTAAAACCGCGTACCTAGGTCGTATTGAATCCATGAAGGAAACCGCGCCCGTGATTGTATGCCTGTCGGCGGGAAGAATAAAGGTCGTCTGAAAAACTCTGTAACGGGTTTTTCAGACGACCTTGGATGGTTTTTTGGGTTTCAACTGCCGCGTGCGTGTGTACCGCACACATCCTACACCAATGCCCAGTTTCAGTTTCAGTAGGTCAGATTCTCGAATCCGACGGCTATTTGAGATGGCAGCGGCTTTTGTCGGATACAAGTATCCGACCTACTGCTGGCTAATCCTTCTTAATCGGCGGATTGGCATTAATCGGCAGCGATGAGCGGGAAACTTTAACGTTTGGATAATAATTTCGCATCAAATGCTGAAAAACTTCCGCCTTACGCTCTTTTCCGCTCTTTTCGTAATTCGTCCCCAAAATCACTTCATCCACAATATCGCGTATATCGGCATAAGGCAGATAGACAGATTTTGTGGTTTTGCAATATTCGATTTTGTCCGAACCGATTTGTTCGATTTTCAGCAGGCGGAACTCTTCTTCGTCGCGGAAAGCAAAATCTTTAAACAGATAGCGGATATATTCCAAAGCTTTTTTATCTTCATCTTTGATCTTAGACAGGTTCATTAACTTCCACAACGCTGCTTTGAGCTCCTTAATACGGAACTTATGCCATTTTAGATTTTTCCCAACAGGCTTTAATCGAATACCGAATTTTGGTCTTCTTGCATCGGGTAGCCATATTGTGCATTTTTCCTTAGCAATATATTCATCGTAATAAGCGATATAAGCTACCTGATAAAGCGGCAGGTTTTCATCTTCTAAACCTGCTACATCTGCCTTTATTGGCTCTTTGAAACCTTCATTCTGTTCATTTGTAAAACTTCTGAACGAAGAAGAAACATCAGGCTCTTTCAACCAATCCCCGTTTTGATTAAATACCAAGCAGCAACCCGATGCTTCTACTCCATTTTCTTTGCCATACAAACGGAACTGGTTCAAATCGTTTACGCGGCTGGAAAAACAGGTAAAGAAAGCATTATGGACAGGGCAGTCAGCCTTGTTTTCCAATTCTAAATCCTGCAAATTCAGCAGCTCCAATAGCCCTTCTCCTTCAGTCGGATCGTTCATATAAGTGGAGCTGCCAATTCTCATCGGACTAACATTGTTACTGTCAACAGGATCGTTATTATCGGCTTTATCATTAGTTTTATCGCTGACAATGCCGAATAATCTTTCGCATACTGAAGGCGAAGTGTAATGGGCAAGAGGAATTGACCCTAATTCCATAGGTGGGATATTTAAAACTGCCAGAATGGTAGTGATGTCGTCTATTACAGTTTTTTCTTTTTGAGTTCCTTCTTGAGTTCCAAATAAATCTCCCTGTATTTTCTGTTTTTTCCAGTCAAAATATCTTTCCCATTTTTGTTGAATTTTGGCTTGTTCGAAATAACAACGGCCTAACCAAGATTGTGCATTGTTTTGTTTTTGAAGGCTGTTTGGCTTGTCTGCCAGCTGTTTAGCAAATCCCAATGATTGTTTGAAATGCTCAACTGCCCGTCCAAATAACTGTTCCGCCTCCTTGCCTTTGGCTTTTAGCGCCTGCTCAAAATAGCAACGGCCAAGCCAAGATTGGGCATCGATTTGTTCTTGAAGGCTGTTCTGCTTATCTTCCAGCTGTTCGGCAAGACTCAATTGCTGTTGGTGGTGTTCAACTGCCTGCTCAAATAACTGTTCCGACTCCTTGCCTTTGACTTTCTTCGCCTGCTCTAAATAGCAGCGGCCTAACGAATGTTGGGCATAGATTTGTTCTTGAAGGCTGTTTTGCTTGTTTGCCAGCTGTTTGGCAAATTCCAATGATTGTTGGAAATGCTCAACTGCATTTCCAAACAACTGTTCTGATTCCTTGCCTTTGGCTGTTAGCGCCTGTTTAAAATAGCAAACGCCTAACCAAAATTGTGCATTGATTTGTTCTTGAAGGCTGTTTTGTTTGTCTGCCAGCTGTTTGGCAAATTCCAACGATTGCTGGAAATGCTTAACGGCATGCTCAAATAACTGTTCCGACTCCTTGCCTTTGGCTTTCATCGCCTGCTCTAAATAGCAGCGGCTTAACCAAAATTGGGCATTGATTTGTTCTTGAATGCTGTTTTGTTCGTCTGTCAGTTGTTCGGCAAATTCCAACGATCGTTGGAAATGCTCAACTGCCTGTCCAAATAACTGTTCCGAATCCTTGCCTTTGGCTTTCTTTGCCTGCTCTAAATAGCAGTGACCTAACCAATGTTGGACATTGTTTTGTTGTTGAAGGCTTTTTTGCTTGTCTTCCAGCCGTTCGGCAAGTTCCAATCGCCGTTGTTGGTGTTCAACTGCCTGCTCAAACAACTTAGCCGCTTCCTTGCCTTCGGCTTTTATCGCCTGCTCTAAATAGCAGCGGCCTAGCCCAGCTTGAATCTCATTTTGCTCTTCAATTTGGCTATCTTTGTCTTCAATTTCACCTAAAGCCTGATTCAGCTTCTCAATCGTTTCTCCAAATTTTTTGTTCTCGAATAAATCTACACTTTCGTTAATTAAACTCCAAACACTCATTACTTTATCTCTTTCTCAAAACAATTTGTTAAACGCCATACTATCTCAATGCGCCTCTTCCCAATTCATCCCCACACCCACCTCAGCCACCAGCGGCACTTTCAACATCCCATCATCCACTTTCGCCATAATCTGCGGCAGTTTTTCTTTCACTAAATCTAGTTCGGCTTCGGGGACTTCCAGCACCAGTTCGTCATGCACCTGCATAATCAGTTTGCTCTTCAGGTCGTCTGAAACCAGCCAGCGGGACACGTCTATCATGGCGCGTTTGATGAGGTCGGAGGCGGTGCCTTGCATGGGGGCGTTGATGGCGGCGCGTTCGGCTCCGGCGCGGGCGTTGGCGTTTTTGTTGCAGATGTCGGGCAGGTAGAGGCGGCGGCCGAACAGGGTTTCGACGAAGCCTTGGGCGGCGGCTTGTTCTTTGGTGCGTTGCATGTATTCGGCAACGCCGGGGTAGCGGGCAAAGTAGCGGTCGATGAAGGTTTTGGCGGACAGGTTGTCTATGCCCAGCGATTTGGCGAGGCCGTATTGGCCCATGCCGTAAATCAGGCCGAAGTTGATGGTTTTGGCGTAGCGGCGTTGTTCGGACGAGACGTTTTCGGGGGTGATGCCGAATACTTCGGCGGCGGTGCGGCGGTGTACATCTTCGCCGTTTTGGAACGCGGCGATGAGGGTTTTGTCGCCGGAGAGGTGCGCCATAATGCGCAGTTCGATTTGGGAATAGTCGGCGGAAACGATGACGCTGCCTTGCGGTGCGGTGAAGGCGCGGCGCACGCGGCGGCCTTCGGCAGTGCGGATGGGGATGTTTTGCAGGTTGGGGTTGTTACTGGCGAGGCGGCCAGTAATGGCGACGGCTTGGGCGTAGGTGGTATGCACGCGACCGTCTTTGGGGGAAATCATTTCGGGCAGTTTGTCGGTGTAGGTGGATTTGAGTTTTGCTAGGCTCCGGTTTTGCAAAATGATTTTGGGCAGGGGGTAGTCGGGCGCGAGCTGTTCGAGCACGGCTTCGTTGGTGGAAATGCCGCCTTTGGCGGTTTTTTTCAGGCCTTTGGTGGGGATGCCCATTTTGTCGAACAGGATTTCTTGCAGCTGTTTGGGCGAGTTGAGGTTGAACGGCTGGCCTGCGGCGGCGTAGGCTTCTTGTTCGAGTTTCATCAGCTCGGCGCCGAGTTCTGCGCTTTGGCGGGCGAGTTCGGCGCGGTTGATTTGTACGCCGTTGCGTTCCATTTCAAACAATACCTGCGCAACGGGCAGCTCCATTTTTTCATACATTTCAAGCTGTTTGGCGTCCATCTGCGCGCGCAGGTGCGCTTCGAGGCGCAGGGCGAAATCGGCATCTTGGGCGGCGTATTCGGTCGCCTGCTCAATGGCGACGTCGGCAAAACCGATTTGCTTCGCGCCTTTGCCGCACAGCGATTCGTAGGTAATGGTTTCCAAGCCGAGCCAGCGTTCGGACAATTCGTCCAAACCGTGTCCGAGATGGCTCTCGATGATGTAGGAAGCGAGCATGGCATCGCCGGCAATGCCGTTCAGGGCGATTTCGTAGTTGGCGAAAACGTGTTGGTCGTATTTGAGGTTTTGCCCGATTTTTTTCAGGGCAGGGTTTTCCAAATGCGGTTTCAGACGACCTAATACGTCTTGCAAATCAATCTGTTCGGGCGCGGCGGTCAGGCTGTGCCCTACGGGGATGTAAACCGCTTCGCCTGCTTGGAACGCGATGCTGATGCCGACCAGCGAGGCGTTCATCGCGTCTAATGACGTGGTTTCCGTGTCGATGCCGATGGTGTCCGCCCGCGACAGTTTGTCCAACAAAGCGGCAAACTGCGCTTCGGTGGTAACGGCCTGATAATCCAGTTTTTCGGGCGCAACGGCTTTTTCAGGTAGCCTTTCAGACGACGTTTCCATGTCCAACGCCGCCTGTTCGCCTATCGTATCGCTGCCGAACAAATCGCCGTCCGCCGCTTCGTGCATACGGCTTTCCGCTTCTTTCAACCAAGTGCGGAAGCCCCAGCGTTTGAAATCGACCGCAAGCTGCGACCATTTCGGCGAAGTGCGGCGCAGGCTTTCGAGGCCGTCTGAAAGCTCCGAGTGCAAGTCCACATCGGTTTTAATCGTCACCAAATCATACGACAACGGCAGTTGGGGCAGCGCGGCTTGCAGGTTTTCGCCGACCTTACCCTTGATTTCCGCAGCGTGCTCCATCACACCGGCCAGCGAGCCGTAGGCTTCCAACCACTTCACCGCCGTTTTCGGGCCGCACTTCTCCACGCCCGGCACATTGTCCACCTTGTCGCCCATCAGCGCGAGATAATCGCGGATTTGGTCGGGGCGCACGCCGAATTTTTCCTTCACACCTTCAATGTCCAGCTTTTCGCCGCTCATCGTGTTCACCAGCGTTACGCGCTCGTTCACCAGCTGCGCCATGTCCTTATCGCCGGTGGACACCACCACATTCCAACCCGCTTCGCCTGCCATTGCCGCCAGCGTGCCGATAACGTCGTCCGCTTCCACTTGCGGAATCACCAGCACCGGCCAGCCCATCAGCCGCACCAAATCCGGCAAGGCTTCCGCCTGCGGGCGCAAATCGTCCGGCATCGGCGGGCGCGTCGCCTTGTAGTCGGGGAACATCTCGTGGCGGAAATTCTTGCCCTTCGCATCAAACACCACCGCGCAATAATCGTGCACATAATCCGCCCGCAGCCGGCGCAACATGTTCAACACGCCATAAAGCGCACCCGTCGGCGCACCGTCAGGCGCGGACAACTGCGCCATCGCGTGATAAGCGCGGTAGAGATAAGAAGAGCCGTCAACGAGGAGGAGAGTGGGTTTGGACATGGTGAACCTGCTTGAAATAAGTGAAAAATAGATGGATGGATTATAAAGGAAAAGCTCGGTTCTCCCCATGTATCCGCAAACGTGTTTCAGCGCATTTTAGGGTTTACAAAAATAAACCATTTCAAATATTGCGCCTTGTCATTTTATCTTGTATATTTGCATACAAATGAATACAAACTAAATCAAACGAATATGAATGCGACAAACCGTATCCCCGTCAGCGTGCGAATTACTCAGGAAGATGCTGATTTTATTGCAGAATTAAAAATCGAGGGCGCGAATACACCGTCTGAAAAAATCCGCGAGCTGCTCAAGCAGGCGCGTTTGGCGCATACGCAGACGCGCGATTACGGTTCCGCGCTGACGGCGCAGGAGCAGTTTTTCCAAGCGGCGAAACATGACGTGCTGCACGCGGAAAAGCAGGCGGGAGCGCATTCGCATATCGTCGCGCGATTGTTTGAGCAGCTGCCCGACTTGGGCGCGACGCTTGCCGCCGACCTGCCCGAAGAAGCCGACCTCGACAGTTTGAAAAAATACGAACGCGAACTGATGTGGCGCATCGTCCGCCTGACCGACAGCATCTTGCAACTCGCCGTAACCGGCAAAGGCGCGGCATACGACGATACCGTGTTGCAACAGCTTGAAAACACTTTGAAACTGGCGAAGATTGTGCAGCAGGCGGGCGAAGTTTGAGGTCGTCTGAAAAAATGGGGCGCATGAAATAGAAGTATTTGTTTGCCGCTATTCCTGTATAGGTTGCCATTCCCGAATATTCCGAAAACGCAAGGTCTGGATTCCCGCCTGCGCGGGAATGACGGACGGTTGATTATCCCCGTGCCAACTTAAATCAAACACATTTTATTGAAAGGAAAATCCAAATGAGCGAAACCCTATCCCGCAGAGTGGGCCGTCTGGTGAGCGGCGGCTTTCATGCCTTGATTGATGCGGCGGAGAACCTTGCGCCCGAAGCAGTAATGAACGAGAGCATCCGCGAAATCGAGCGGGCGGTGGACGAAGTGCGTGCTGAATTGGGCAAAGTGTTGGCGCAGAAACACCTTGCCGCCAAGAAAATGGCGGACGAGAGCAACCGCCACGAAGCCATCGATGCCAACCTGCAAGCCGCCGTAGCCGCGGGGCGCGACGACCTTGCCGAAGCGGGCATCGCCGAACAAATGGACATCGAAGCGCGTCTGCCTGTTTTGGAAAACACCATTGCCGACTGTGCCGCGCAGGAAAAAGAACTTGAAGGCTTTATCGCCGCCTTGCAGGCGAAAAAACGCGAGATGCAGCAGCAGTTGCAAGACTGGCGCGCCGCGCAGCAAAGCGCGGGCGCAGGCAAAGCGGCAGGCGGCAGCGACCTTAACCGCATCGCCCGTGATGCCGAAAAAAGCGGCAACGCTTTCGACCGCGTGATGGGACGTCAGAACGCGGTACACAGCAGCACCGATGCCGCGCAGTTGGCAAAATTGAAGGAATTGGAAGACTTGAGCCGCAACAACCGTATTGCCGAACGATTGGCGGCACTGAAGGCGGGGAAATAAGTTTTCAGACGACCTTCTTTATCAGAAAGGGTCGTCTGAAAAGAAAAACGCCGCGCGGAGCTTGTCCTTGCGGCGTGTGGCGGAACGGATCAGTAGTCGATGCGTTCGCTGATGATGCGTAAATCCGGCCATGAGAAGACGATGTCGTATTCGCGTCCGTTTTTGAAGGCTTCGGCTTTTAATACGGGGCGGCCGCGGCGGTCGTCGGCTTCGATTTCGTGAACTTGGTAGCCGCGTCGTTCGAGAATCCGCATCACTTGCGCGCGTTTTTGCTCGAAAGAAGGATCGCTGTAAATTTGGTGTTCGATGTAGTCGTCATCGTAATACTTGCCGTCGCGGTAACGGTAGTCGTCATTACGGTCGTAATCGCGCTCATAGCGGTCGTCGTAACGATCATCATAGCGGTCATCGTGACGGTCATAACGCTGCTCGTAGCGGTCGGTACGATAGTCGTCATCGTAATAGTCGTAAGGATAGGGAGCGGCACAAGCGGTCAGTGCGATACTGCCTAAGAGTAATACCGGTAAGAGTTTTTTCATGTCGTATCCTTTCGGGACGTGGGGTAAGTAAAGAATATTCGGAAGCGGATTATAAATCGACGCGTTCTACGAGAATGTTCAAATCGGGATAAGACATCACGATTTTGTATTCCAAGCTGCCTTTGTAGGCCTCAAATTCCAAAACGGGTCTTGCCCAATAGAGGTCGGTGTCGGAATCGTGGACTTCGTAGCCTCTGTTATGCAGGATGGACAAAGCGCGGTCGTGGTGTTGCGCGAACGCGGGATCTGTCTCCATGCGGTATTGGGCGTAGTCTTCGTAAAGGTCGAAACCTTCTGCTGCAAGAAAAATGGCGCAAACAGCGGCGACAGGAAGCAGCAATTTTTTCAAAAGCGGTTTGGACGGCTTTGTATATTGCGACTGAGAATGTTTCATTTCGTTCCCTTTGCGTCTGTTGTCGGTATAGACATTTAAACACGCAGGACTTAGGGAAAAGTTAGGAGCGGTTTCAGACGACCTTTCTTTACGATACGCACAGGTCGTCTGAAAAATAGGGGAATTTCATGATTTTTGCCATTTTGATCGGCTTGCTAACCGCCGTCTTACTTTACTTTGTGATGTTTAAGGATTGGGACGAATTTGTCGAATGCGTCGAATTCTATTGCACACCCGACATTATCAGCGCACTGCGGGGGCGGTATTGGGATGACGTATGGGCGGAAACCAAAATCCTGCTGTGGCTGGGCATCAGTTTGGCGGCGGGCGCATCGGCTTATGCCTGGCTCAACTAGAGTCGGTATTTCAAGGCGGATAATGTCTTTATTGCCGCGAACAGTAAATAATTGAAAGGAATGTCAAAATGAGCAAAAAACACACCTACCGCACTGCGACAACATGGACGGGCAATCTCGGCGAAGGCACTTCGTCCTACACCGCTTATTTGCGCAACTTTACCGTTTCCGCCGAGGGTAAGCCCGACCTGCACGGTTCCGCCGACCCGGCCTTCCGCGGCGATGCGGGCCGCTGGAACCCGGAAGAAATGCTGTTGGCCGCCGTTTCTGCCTGCCACAAACTATGGTACCTGCACCTGTGTGCCGACGCGGGCATCTGCGTTACCGCCTACACCGACCATGCCGAAGCGGTGATGGACGAAGGCAGTGGCGGGAACGCGGGGCGTTTCGTTTCCGCCGTGTTGAAGCCGCGCGTTACCATCGCCGCTGGAAGCGACCGCGCCAAGGCTTTAGAACTGCATCACGAAGCGCACCGCCTGTGTTTCATCGCCAATTCGGTCAACTTTCCGATTGAATGCCGCGCTGAGATTGAGAGCGAAGAGGTCGTCTGAAAACCGAGTGTCTGTTTGGGATGCACGGATAGGTCAAATTCAAATAAAGAATACCTCATGCCGTCATTCCCGCGCAGGCGGGAATCCAGACCTCGATTCTTCAGAAGTATTATTTGAAGATTGCCGTAATCTCAAACTTCTGGATTCCCGCCTGCGCGGGAATAACGGCAATCAAACATTCAAATTTTCGCAAGCAGTCTATTTTAAGGTCGTCTGAAAGTTGACAGAACAAGGAACGGAATATGTGGAATTTAATCAACGCCCCCGAAACGGAAATCTTCGGCATCGCCATCGCGCTGATGGTTTTGCTCGGCGTGCTGGAAGTCATCTCCATGCTGGCGGGCGGCATCAGCGACTGGCTGGACAACCTGCTGCCCGACAGCCTGACCGAAACCGCGCACGCCGAAGTCGGGCTGGACGCGGCGGACGCGGGCGTGTTCGTACGGTTTCTGAGTTGGCTGTATGTCGGTCGCGTGCCGGTGTTGATGCTGATGGTGGTGTTCCTTGCCGTGTACGGACTGACGGGCTACCTGTTTCAGACGACCTTTGCCGCCGTGTTCGGCAGCTATCTGAACGGATGGCTGGCGGCAGTAGCCGTGTGGTTCCTTTCGCTGCCGCTGGTGCGCCTGACGGCGGGCGGACTGTACAAAATCATGCCCAAAGACGAAACCACCGCCGTTTCGCAAGAAAGCCTGATCGGACGCATCGGTACGGTAGTGCTGGGCGAAGCACGGGCGGGCAGCGCGGCGCAGGTGCGGGTGAAGGATGTGTACGGACAGCAGCATTATGTGATGGCAGAACCGGATTCCGACGAAGTGTTGAAACAGGGCGACACGGTGTTGCTGGTGTCGCTGGAGGGAAATACGTTTAAGGCAATTTTGAATCCGAGCGGGAGTTTGGTGGATTGAGGTCGTCTGAAAAGAGGTATGTAGGTCGGATACTTGTATCCAACAATGTTTTAATTGTGAAAGTTTAATATAAAACTGATTAACTTTATTTGGGAGTATTTATGAATATTGAAAAAATTATTGATTCAATTGCTGAATATTGGAACAAAGAACCATTAATTGCAATGGCTGCAATTGCAACCATTTTATCAGTGTTCATAGTTCCGCCATTTAAAGCAATTATTTATAAATTTAATTCTTCAAATAAATTCTCAAAAAGAAAAGAAGAATATGAACAAGCAAAAGAATTAATACATTTAATAGAGGAAGCAAAAGATAATAATAAGAAGCCGCATCCTTTTTTAATTGAAAAAGGTTATGCCTTAATTTCAGGAGAAAGAAGATTTAATTCAGATGAGATTATTTGTTGTTTAAGTATGAATAACCCGAGTCAGGCTCTAAAATATTTTTCTTCAGGATTTTATTATCTTAAATATTCAAAAGAATCTAAAAGATTTGATTATAGAAAGTCTGTAAATAATTTAATAAGAAGAAGAGTTAAATGGGCTTTTGGGGTTTTTATGTACATAATTTTTGGTGCGGTTGCATTTTATATTATGCTATTTTCGATAGAATATTATGCCAAAATTTCATTTGGATTGGCAATATTTTTAACTATAGCTTCAGTTATTTTTGCAATAAATGCCATAATTTTTATGTCATTTGGGATGAATGTTCGCATGGCTGAGAAATTTATGAAGCTGCAAGATGAAATGCTTAAGGAATCAGATTCATTATCCACAATAACAAATAAGTCTGAAACCGAGGTATCTGAAGTGGAAGAAGCTGAAGCCGAAAATCAAGAATTTTAACTTTTCAGCTTGGTAGGTCGGATTCTTGAATCCGACAAATCGCTCCGCTTCAGCCGTATTGCACATAACCGAAATTGTCGGATTCAAGAATCTGACCTACCTTTAAAACCCAAAATTTTTAACCTTTCAGACGACCCCAAACCCTAAAAAAACGTCTGAACCCACGCCCCTCAAGGGTATATCGACAACAAGAAAGGAAAACCCATGAACTTAGTTTCCATCGGCATCATCGCCGGCGTCATACTCGTCGCGCTATTCGTACTCGGCCTCATCCTCACCCGCCTGTACCGCCGCGCCAGCAAAGAAGTCTCCTTCGTCCGTACCGGCTTCGGCGGCGAAAGAGTCATCATGAACGGAGGCGCGATGGTGTTGCCCGTGCTGCACGAAATCATCCCCGTCAATATGAACACGCTGCGCCTCGAAGTGCGCCGCGCGGCGCAGCAGGCGTTGATTACCCGCGACCGGATGCGCGTCGATGTGATGGCGGAATTTTATGTGCGCGTCAAACCCAGCGCAGAAAGCATTGCCACCGCCGCGCAAACGCTGGGTATGAAAACCATGTCGCCCGACGAATTGAAAGACCTCGTCGAAGGTAAATTCGTCGACGCCCTGCGCGCCGTTGCCGCCGAAATGGCGATGGAAGAGCTGCACGAAAAACGTGTTGATTTCGTTCAGAAAGTGCAGCAAGTCGTGAGCGAAGACTTGTTTAAAAACGGCCTCGAACTCGAAACCGTTTCCCTGACCGGCCTCGACCAGACCAGCTTTGAATTTTTCAACCCGCAAAACGCCTTTGACGCGGAAGGTCTGACCAAACTGACCGAAACCATCGAAGGCCGCCGCAAAAAACGCAACGAAATCGAACAAGACACCGATTTGGCGATTAAAACCAAAAACCTCGAAGCCGAGCAGCAACGCCTGAAAATCTCGCGCGAAGAAGAATACGCCAAACTCGAACAAGAACGCGAAATCGCCGTGCGCCGTGCCGAACAGGAAGCCAGCATTGCCGAGCAGGAAGCGCAGAAAAAACGCGAGGCGGAAGAAGCCAAAATCGCCGCCGAGCGCGAAGTGGATTTGAAACGCATCGCCGCCGAACGCGACATTAAAAACGAAGACATCCGCAAAGCCCAAGCCGTCGAGCAGGCGGAGGTCGAGCGCCGCAAAGCCATCGAGCTTGCCGAACAAGACCGAGCCATCGCCGTTGCCGAAAAATCGCGTGCCGAATCCGAAGCCAAAGCTGAGGCCGACAAAGCCCGCGCCGCTGCCGTGCGTGAAGAAGAGAGCGTGATTACCGTACGCGAAACCGAACGCGCCGAACGTGCCAAAGCGGTCGAACTGATTGCCGCCGAAGAAGCCGCGCAAAAAGACGCGATTTCGCTCACCGTCGCCGCCGAAGCCGAGAAACAGGCCGCGCAAGACCGCGCCGAAGCCGTGCGCATCGCCGCCGAAGCCGAAGCCGAGAAACAACGCCTGCAAGCCAAAGGTGAAGCCGATGCCAAAATCTTGTTGGCGCAAGCGCAAGAGCAGCAATACAAAGTCGATGCCGAAGGTACCCGCGCCGTGAACGAAGCCGCCAACGTCCTGAGCGTCGAGCAAGTCGAAATGCAAGTGCGCCTCGCCCTGTTGAAACACCTGCCCGACATCATCCGCGAATCCGTGCGCCCGATGGAAAACATCGACGACATCAAGATTCTGCAAGTCAACGGCTTGGGCGGATTCAGCGGCGCTACCAACGGCTCCGAAGGCATGTCGGACGGTCAAACCACACAAGCCAGCCTCGCCGACCAAATGGTCAACAGCGCACTGCGCTACCGCAGCCAAGCCCCGCTGGTTGACGGCCTCTTGAAAGAATTGGGCCTGAACGGCGGCGACATCAACGGTCTGACGCAGGGGCTGGATAAAGGCATCGGCAAGGAATAAGCTGCACTGTAAAGAAGGTTTAAAAGCAAAGGTCGTCTGAAAACCTGTTTTCAGACGACCTTTTATCTTTTCCGGCAAACCTAACTTACCCTCTGCGCAATACGGCGTTGTTGACGTATTTTTGGATGCCGGTGGCGATGGCATCGGCGCATTGGCGTCGGAAGGAGTCGCTGCCGAGCAGCCGCTCTTCGGTGGGGTTGGACAGGAAGGCGGTTTCGACAAGGATGGACGGGATGTCGGGCGCGCGCAGGACGGCGAAGTTGGCTTCGTCAACGCGGCCTTTGTGGAGTTGGTTGAGTTTGCCCAATTCGGTCAGGACGGAATGTCCGAGTTTGCGGCTGTCGCGCATGGTGGCGGTTTGGGTCATGTCGAGAATGGCGTTATCGACGCTACGGTTGCCGCTTTTGGGAACGCCGCCGATGGCGTCGGCGTTGTTTTGGGTTTGGGCGAGGAATTTGGCGGCGGAGCTGGTCGCGCCTTTGGTGTTGAGCATGTAAACGCCTGTACCGCGTGCAGACGGGCTGGTAAAGGCGTCGGCGTGGATGGAGACGAACACGTCGGCATGACGGGCGCGGGCTTTGGCGACGCGCACGCCCAATGGGATGAAGATGTCTTCGTTGCGGGTCATGTAAACGGTGTAGCCTATGCTTTCAAGGCGGTTTTTGGCTTCGCGGGCGATGGAGAGGACGACGTTTTTCTCTTTCAAGCCGCTCGGACCGATCGCACCGGGGTCTTCACCGCCATGACCGGGGTCTATCATGACGACAGGACGGCGTCCGCCGCGGTTGGAGCGCGGAGGCGTGTCTTGGGCAATGTTCGTGCGCTCGGCAGGACGTTGCGTTTGCATGCGTTTCGGCGGATTGCCGTTGAGCAGCGCCATCATCGGGTCGTTGGCATCGACACCGTGCGGATAAAGGTCGATCACGAGGCGGTTTTTAAAGCCGCCGACCGGAGCAAGCGAGAAGACTTGCGGATGGGCGTTTTGCTTGAGGTCGATCACGACGCGTACGGTCGTCGGGGTGTTTTGTCCGGCGCGGATGCTGCGGATATAGGGGTCGTCGGGCAGGACTTTGCCGGAAATGCCTTGCAGGACGCTGTTGATGTTGGCGTTTTGGATGTCGACAACGAGCCTGCCGGGGTTTTCCAAGGCGAAATGCTGATATTGCAGCGCGCGCGAGCTTTCGATGGTGATACGGGTATAGGCGTGCGAAGGCCAAATACGGGCGGCGACGAATTGGGCTGGCGGCGCGGCTTTGGCGAGGGCGGAGGCAATCGGCGTGAGGGTGAACAACAGTCCGGCAGTTTGGCGAACGACTTGTCTTCGTGTCAGTTTGAATTTAACCATGCTTCTAAACTTTTTTGTCCGTTGGCGGTGTGTGCGGTAGCGGTGCAGGTCCTGCCCTGCGCGGCGTGATTCAGGGATACGGTGATGTCTGCGGGCGGAGTGAACGCGCCACCCTGTTGCGGCCATTCGATGATGCAGACGCTGTCAGGGGAGAACAGGTCGTCCAAACCCGCATCTTCCCATTCTTCGGGCGAGGCAAAGCGGTAAAGGTCGAAATGATGGAGCGTGAACGCTTCCAGCGGATAGGATTCGACGATGGCGTAGGTCGGGCTTTTGACCGCGCCGGTGTGTCCGAGTCCGCGCAGGATGCCGCGCGTGAACGTGGTTTTCCCCGCGCCCAAATCGCCTTGCAGATGGATGACCAATGGCGCGTGCAGCGATTTTGCCCAACTTTCGCCCAGCTCGAGTGTGGACTCTTCGTCGGGAAGCAGGCGGGAAAAGGTTGCGCCCTCGCTCATGAAATCAGCCTTATCGTGTTCTAAAAACCTTAATTATGCTGGATTTACGGGCATTTGCAAACATAAGGGAGGATAAAGTTAGATAAAGATGTTTAATCGGCATCTTTGCCGTCTGCCGTCCAAACGCCGCAGAGGTCGTCTGAAAACGCCGTTTCCACACAACTCAAACCCTTTCAGACGACCTCATCCCTGTTAAGCCTTGCGCCGAACGTGTACAATCCGCCCCATCATACCTAATCCGTACAAACCGCATCATGACTATCAGCAAACAACGCCCCATCGGCGTTTTCGATTCCGGCGTTGGCGGACTGACCAACGTCCGCGCCCTGATGGAACGCCTGCCGATGGAAAACATCATCTACTTCGGCGACACCGCCCGCGTTCCCTACGGCACCAAATCCCGCGCCACCATCGAAACCTTCGCCATGCAGATTGTCGATTTCCTGCTGGAAAACGATGTCAAGGCGCTCGTCATCGCGTGCAACACCATCGCCGCCGTTGCCGGACAAAAAATCCGTCAAAAAGCAGGCAATATGCCCGTATTGGACGTGATTTCTGCCGGCGCGCAGGCCGCTCTGAACACCACGCGCAACAACAAAATCGGCATCATCGCCACCAACACCACCGTCAACAGCAACGCCTACGCCCGCGCCATCCACGCCCAAAACCCCGACACGCTCGTGCGCACGCAGGCGACGCCGCTGCTCGTGCCGCTGGTGGAAGAAGGCTGGCTCGACCACGAAGTGACCCGCCTGACCGTGCGCGAATACCTCAAACCGCTCTTGGTGGACGACATTGACACGCTCGTCCTCGGCTGCACCCACTTCCCGCTGCTCAAGCCCCTAATCGGCAAAGAAGCGCAAAACGTCGCCCTGGTCGATTCCGCCATCACCACCGCCGAAGCGACCGCCCAAGCACTCGCCCAAGCAGGGCTGCTCAACACTGAAAACGACAGCCCCGACTACCGCTTCTACGTCAGCGACATCCCCCTGCGCTTCCGCACCATAGGCGAACGCTTCCTCGGACGCAGCATGGAACAAATCGAAATGGTCTCGCTGGGATAAGGCATATCCCGCATACCAAAACGAGAGGTCGTCTGAAAACTCGAAACACGGGTTTTCAGACGACCTTTGTTCCATTTCCTGTCCGAGATGTAATTCACCCGTGCCGTATAAGTGCGCGGCGCGCCGGGCATGGCGTCGGAACGCCAGTATTTTTGATTGAACAGATTGCCGACGGCGAAAGTGAGGTTCAGGTTTTTGCGGTTCCAGCCGAGCATGGCGTCGGTGCGGACGAAGCCGGGAAGCGTGGTGACTTCTTTGTTTCTTGAATCGTAGCCGTAGCGTTTGCCCGTACCGGTTACGCCGATTTCGCCGTAGAGGTTTTCGGTCGGCGTGTAACGGAAGAACAGGTTGCCGGTAACGTTGCTGGTGTTGTCCAAGTGGATGCCCACTCTGTCGGGATTTTCTTTGTCTTCAACGACTTTCGCCTGCATCACGCCCAACGAGCCGCGCAGATAGAGTTTTTTGGGGATGATTTGTCCGATGGCGGACAGTTCCACACCGCGCGAACGGTGTTTGCCGCCGACAGCCCAAGTGTAGGGATCATTTTGCGCGTCGGGACGGTAGCGGATATTGAAGCGTTCGATTTGGTAGGCGGACAATGTGGTGCTGAGTCGGTCGTCCAGCCAACTGCTTTTGACACCGGTTTCGTATTGGCGGGTGTATTCGGGGTCGGCGTTGAACACGGCGGAAGACGAAGTGTCGATGCTCAAATAGCCGCCGCGTCCGCCATAAGGTGCGAAGCCTTTGTTATACGAGGCGTAGAGCGTGTGGGCAGGCGTTACGTTCCACACTGCGCCGATATTGGGGCTGAACGAATGGCCGCTGTATTGGCGGCTGCTGCCGGTGAGTTTGTTTTCGGAATTAAAGGTGTATTTGTCGTAACGGCCGCCGAGGACGAATTTCAAATCGGGCGTGGCGGAGAAGATGTTTTGCACGAAAATGCCGTAGGAGTCGGCTTTGTGGCGGTTTTGGGTGAGGACGGGCTGCAATCTGCCCGAAGCCGGCCAGCTTGCGCGGTCGTAGGGGTCGATGGAAGCGGTAAAGGCGCGGCTGTAACCCAATGTCGGGTTGCGGTGTTCGCGGCTGTAATCCAAGCCTACGGTCAGGTGGTTTTCAAAACGGCCGATGTTGTAGTCGCCGTTGAGCGTGAAATTAGACGACAGAGTTTTGTTGTCGGTCTGCTGCCAGGCGTAGTTGCGCTTGATTAGGCTGCCGTTTTCGCTGCCTCCATAGAAGTGGTCGAAATCCTGCGCCGCCGTGCGGTGGGCGAGCTGCCATTGGGCGCGCCATTTGTCGTTGAAGGCGTATTCGAGGTCGGAACGCCAAACTTGCAGCTTGTCTTTGACAAAATCGTTCGGGTGGGCGAAACCCATGCGGTAAGGCAGTCCGAAGCGGTCGTACACGGACTTGGTCGGACTGCGGTCGGGCGTGCGCTCCACATTGTCGTAGGTGTATTGCCCCGTCCATTTCAAGCCGTTGTCGAGTTTGACGGTAATGCTGGGCGAAACCATGACGTTTTTGCTGTCTATGCCGCTGCGGAACGAATTGGAGCGCCCGACTTCGCCGGTGAGGCGGATGGCGACGTTTTTGTTCAGCACTTCGTTGATGTCCATATTCAGGCTGCGGTTTGCCCACGAGCCGTAAACCGCACCGATGTTGCGGCTTTGTTTGAAGTTGGCGTATTTGCTGACCATGTTGATGACACCGCCGCCGTTGGTTCGGCCGTAAAGCACGGAAGACGGGCCTTTCAGGATTTCTACACGCTCGATGTTGGCAGTGCTGCGGCGCACCTGCCCGCTTTCGCGCACGCCGTCGCGGTAAATATCGGATGCGTCGGCTTGGAAACCGCGCAGGAAAATGCTTTCGCCGCGCATATCGTAGGCAGCGTCGATGCCGGCATTGCCTTCGAGGATGGAACTCAAATCGTTCGTACCGTAATTTTTGTTTTTTTGGATGTTGAGCGTATCGACGGTTTGCGGCGTTTCTTTAATGAGCTGGCCGTTGCGGGTAACGGCGGCTTCGTCGTAGTTGATGTAGCCTTTGAGTACGCTGGTGTCAGACTGTCCGACCACGGTAACGGTGGGCAGCGTGGCGGTGTAGTGTTCGCCGTCGGCGGTATCGGCAGCATACAGCGGGAAGGCGGAGGCAATCAGGGCGGGAAGCAGGGAAAGACGGGCGGAATAGTGCATGTTCAACTCGGAAGGTGAAAGGATGCGGCATTATAGGAAATATTTTTGTTTAATTGAAATAATTGATAATAATTATCTTTATTTATGAAAAATCGTGTTTATATTTTGCAACGAAGCAGCCATAAACCGAAAGGTCGTCTGAAAAGCCCTGTTTCGGGTTTTCAGACGACCTTTGCAATATTCAGACTCAACGTTCGGAAGGCTCAAGCCTTCTTCAAAACCACCATATGCCGTTCTGCATCCAAGCCGGGGACGTGGAGGGTTTCGACGCGTTCGACGGCGACCGTGTCGGGGAGTTTGGCGATTTCTTCTTCGGGGTACACGCCTTTCATGGCGACCCAGCGGCCGCCGTCTTTCAGCAGGTGTGCCGTCCAGTTGACGAAGTCGGCGAGTTCGGCGAAAGCGCGGCTGGTGATGATGTCGGCTTGGAAGTCTTGAACGGCTTCGACGCGGCCGCTGACGACGCGGACGTTGGCGAGTCCGAGTTCGATAACGGCTTGTTGCAGGAAGGCGGTTTTTTTGGTGTTGGCGTCCAGAAGGGTGATGTTGAGGTCGGGACGGCAGATGGCGGCGGGAATGCCGGGCTGTCCGCCGCCGGAGCCGACATCCAGCATGGTGTGCGCGCCTTGGAGGTAGGGGAGCAGGGTCAGGCTGTCGAGCAGGTGGTGGCTGACCATTTGCGCTTCGTCGCGCAGGGCGGTGAGGTTGTAGGTCTTGTTCCACTTTTTGAGCAGGTCGGTATAGGCGAGCAGCTGGGTTTGCTGTTCTACGGATAGGTCCAAACCTAATGCCTGTATGCCTGATTGGAGTTGCTGTGTCGGGGTCATGGTTTTTGTCCGTCCGTGTTGTGTCGGGCGTTATGGTAGCGGAAAAAAAGGTCGTCTGAAAGGCGTGGGGTTATTAAGGGATTAGGTTCTCAGGGCGGTGGAGTTGTAGTGTGGGCTTTGCCCGCGAAACTTGTTGTCTGACAATTTGAAACTGTCTTTATTTTCACATTTATTTCGTGGGCAAAGCCCACGCTACGGGTTTCAGAC
>NZ_KV800939.1:68261-79678 GCF_001810355.1 Neisseria sp. HMSC074B07
GGGCAAAGCCCACGCTACGGGTTTCAGACGACCTTCCCTGCGTTTTCCAGCATTAAGACAAATTGTGCTAAGTCTTGCGGCAGCGGGGCTTTTAAGATGAGTTTTTCGCCTGTCAGCGGGTGGTCGAGGTGTAGCTCGGCGGCGTGGAGGAACATCCGTTTCAAACCGAGTTTCTGGAGGCGTTTGTTGGCTTGGTAGTCGCCATAGCGTTCGTCGCCGGCTATGGGGCATTGCTGCGATTGGAGGTGGACGCGGATTTGGTGGGTACGGCCGGTTTTCAGGGTGGCTTGCACGAGGGTGAGGTGCGAGAGTCCGACTTGGTGCAGGAGGTCGTCTGAAAAGCGGTTGAGCACGCGGAAGATGGTGTGGGCGGATTGTCCGTCTTCGCTGACGCGCACCATTTTTTCGCCTTGTGCGCCGGTGTATTTGAACAGGGGCAGTTTGACGTGGAAGCTGTCGTTCGGCAGTTTGCCTACGCCCAGCGCGAGGTAGATTTTTTTGGGGTGGTCGTTGCGGATGGCTTCGTGCAGTTTGACGAGCGCGCTGCGTTTTTTGGCGATCATCAAGAGGCCGCTGGTGTCTTTGTCGAGGCGGTGGACGAGTTCGAGATAGCGGGCTTCGGGGCGGGCGCGGCGGATTTGTTCGATGATGCCGAAACTCACGCCGCTGCCGCCGTGGACGGCAATGCCTGCGGGTTTGTCGATAACGAGTAACGCGTCGTCTTCGTAGATGATGTCGAATTCGCGCGCGGGTACGGCTTGGGCGCGGTTTTCAGACGACCTTTGTTTTTCGGCGGTGCGCACGGGCGGGATGCGGAGCAGGTCGCCTGTTTGGATGCGGCTGTCGGGCTTGCAACGTTTTTTATTCAGGCGCACTTCGCCGGCGCGGATAATGCGGTGGATATGGCTTTTGGGTACGCCTTTGAGGATTTTTATCAGATAGTTGTCAAGGCGTTGGCCGGCTTCGTGTTCGGCGACGGTAATCAGGCTGACTGAATCTTTGCTTATTGCGTGCGTTTTCATCTATAATCCCGAACATCCGTTTCGGCAGAAACCTGTACAAACAGGCCGTATGGGACGGATGGTATTGTTAAAACGAGATTTTATATTAAAAACGCACTCTGCAAAGCATTTTCCCTGCGTTTATGCCAAAGCCCGTAAACGCAGGAGCGTAATTAAGTTTGATTTGATTTTGCCGATTTGACCGGGCATAAGACGAGGAGCGGGTGTTTGACAAACCTGCCGCGCCGCACCGTTCGAAACTTCCGGCATAACGATAATAAGAAGATGTCGGCTACCTGTTTTTCAAGCCGGGCCTGTACCGTCCGGACTTCGGCGGCGGACGGAGTGTTCCGCCGCATTGTTCTTTATTGCCTTCTTTATCCGTATCCTTCCGCACACGGCCGCATTGTTTTGGGCGGCGTGCAACCTTGCGGACTTCAATTCAAAAACTGATTGCTCATCCGGGTTTCTGCATTCCGCGCCGAAAAGGGGCGCGGGCTATGCCCAATCCCGCCCGCCTCGCAGAGTGTCTGACAAAGAGCAGGCAGGTCGTCTGAAAAGGCTGCCCGCCTGTGCGAGGTAATGATTATGAAAAGAATGTTGTTCAATGCAACGCAGGCCGAAGAGTTGCGCGTTGCCATTGTCGATGGGCAAAACCTTTTGGATTTGGACATCGAAACGCTGGGTAAAGAGCAGCGCAAAGGTAATATTTACAAGGGTATCATCACCCGTATCGAGCCGTCGCTGGAAGCGTGTTTCGTAGATTACGGAACCGACCGCCACGGCTTTTTGCCGTTTAAAGAGGTGTCCCGTTCGTATTTCCAAGATTACGAAGGCGGCAGGGCGCGTATTCAGGACGTGCTCAAAGAAGGCATGGAAGTCATCGTCCAAGTCGAAAAAGACGAACGCGGCAACAAAGGCGCGGCGCTGACCACCTTCATCAGCCTGGCCGGACGCTATCTGGTATTGATGCCCAACAACCCGCGCGGCGGCGGCGTATCCCGCCGTATCGAAGGCGAAGAGCGCCAAGAACTCAAAGCCGCCATGGCCGAACTCGACATTCCGAACGGCATGAGCATCATCGCCCGCACCGCCGGCATCGGCCGCAGCGCGGAAGAGTTGGAATGGGATTTGAACTACCTCAAACAGCTTTGGCAGGCCATCGAAGAAGCCGGCAAGGCGCACCACGAACCCTACCTCCTCTTCATGGAAAGCTCGCTGCTCATCCGCGCCATCCGCGACTATTTCCGTCCCGACATCGGCGAAATTCTGGTGGACAATCAAGAGGTTTATGACCAAGTTGCCGAGTTTATGAGCTACGTCATGCCGAGCAACGTAGGTCGTCTGAAACTCTATGAAGACCACACGCCGCTGTTCTCCCGCTTCCAAATCGAACACCAAATCGAAAGCGCGTTTGCCCGCAGCGTCAGCCTGCCTTCCGGCGGCGCGATTGTGATCGACCACACCGAAGCCCTCGTTTCCATCGACGTCAACTCCGCCCGTGCGACACGCGGCGCGGACATCGAAGACACCGCCTTCAAAACCAATATGGAAGCCGCCGAAGAAGTCGCCCGCCAAATGCGCCTGCGCGACTTGGGCGGTTTGGTCGTCATCGACTTCATCGACATGGAAAACCCCAAGCACCAGCGCGATGTTGAAAACGTCCTGCGCGATGCGCTCAAAAAAGACCGCGCCCGTGTGCAAATGGGCAAACTTTCCCGCTTCGGCCTCTTGGAATTGAGCCGCCAACGCCTGAAACCCGCCTTGGGCGAAAGCAGCCACGTCGCCTGCCCGCGCTGCGCCGGTACCGGCGTGATCCGCGGCATCGAATCGACCGCCCTGCACGTTTTGCGCATCATTCAAGAAGAAGCGATGAAAGACAATACCGGCGAAGTGCATGCCCAAGTGCCCGTCGATGTTGCCACCTTCCTGTTGAACGAAAAACGCGCCGAGCTGTTTGCGATGGAAGAGCGTTTGGACGTCAACGTCGTCCTGATTCCGAATATCCATTTAGAAAATCCGCACTACGAAATCAACCGCATCCGCATCGACGACGTAGAAGAAGACGGCGAACCGAGCTACAAACGCGTTGCCGAGCCGGAAGAAGACGAATCCGCCAAACCTTTCGGCAGCGAAAGAGCCAAAGCCGCCCGTCCCGAACCCGCCGTCAAAGGCGTGCGCCATACCCAGCCTGCCCCGACCGTATCCGAGCAGAAAAGCGGTTCATGGTGGGATACCTTCAAAGCATGGCTCAAACGCATTTTCGGCGGCAATACCGCAGCCGAAACCGCGCCTGTTGCCGAAGTGGCAGAAAAACGCACTTCAAACGGCAACAACCGCAACGGCAATTCCGGCAACCACCGCGCAAACAACCGCCGCCAAAACCCGCGCCGCAACAATAGGCACGACGGCAGCAAGGTAGAAGTGCGCGAAGTGGCGGACTTCAAAGACAAAGCAGCGGACAATCAGGCGGCGGAAAACGAAACCCGCAACGCCAAAGACAACCGCCGCAGCCGCAACCGCCAAAACGAGCGCAACGCCGCCGCGGAAGCCGAAAACCTCGAAGTCCAAGCACTCGCCGCCGCAACGTCGTCTGAAAACGAATCCCGTTCGGGCGAGCAGGCACAAGGCAGCAAACGCCGCCGCAACAACAACCGTAACGAACGCAACCGCGAACAAGCGGAAATCCGCGCGGAAGAAACCTTGTCCGAAGCAGTGGACAGCGTAGCGGAAGAGGGCGTGCAAACCGCCGATAACGATGCACCGAAAGGCAACGAACGCCGCCAACGCGAGCGCAACAACCAACGCGACCGCCGCGAACGCAACAATCAGCGCGACCGCCGTCAAAACGGTAAAAAACGCAATATTCCGTCTGCCGCCAAAATCGAGCAGTACCTGAATATCCACGATACCGCAGACAAAGTCCGCTTCGCCGCCGCGCACGTCATGGGCGAGCCTGTCGAAGAAGAACCGTTTGCCGTAACCATCCCCGCTCCCGAGGATAGTGCCGAGCCTTTGGTTGTCGTCGTTTCCGAACCCGTTGCGGCCACTGAAGAAGCCTTCGTGTTCTCCATCGAAGGCGAAGAAGCGGACAGCGGCATCCTGATCGAAGACAGCACCGACGATGAATGCAGCATCATCGACTCCGCCATCGGCAGCGTTGAAGAAACCCCGACTTCCGTGTTCGCTATCGAAACCGAAGACGGCTACCAACCGATGACTGCCGTCCCTGCCGAAGGTGAAGCCGAAGCCGTCGCCGAAATGGAGGAAGAGCTGGTCGTTTGGAAAGCCGAACGCGAAGCCGCCGCCGCCATCGAAGCCCTTGCCACCGCCGCAGCGGCCGCAGCGGCCGCCCAAGCAGCAGAATCCGAATCGCAAACTGCGCCGGAAGCAAGCCAAGCGGAAGCGACCGAGCCGGAAGAAACTGTTCCTGCCGTTGCCGCGATGCCCGACTTAGGCGGTTTGGTGTTCGTCGAAACCAATCCCGAAGCCGTCGCAGCTCTTGCCGAACAGGTTCAACCCGAACCCGAATCCGGCCTGCGCCGCGCGGATGTGCCGAAAGTTGAAGCCGAACCCGTCGCCGCTGCCGAAATGGTCTTGGTGGAAACGCGTAAAGACTGAAGGCTGAAAGAAGAGGGCATCGTTTAAGATGCCCGAATCGACAAAAAGGTCGTCTGAAACCGTAAATCCGGTTTCAGACGACCTTTGCCTGTTTAAAAAAGATTATTTGAAGCGGTAGCCGACGGTAGCCATGTAGCTGTTGTTGTAGACTTTCAAATTGTCTTTTTTATAACGGGTTTGCTCCCATTCGGCACCGACTTCGACATTCGGTGCAACGGCGTATTTCGCGCCCACGCCGTAGCCGAGGCCGTTCATATTGTTGCGTTTCGCGCTCAGATTGTCGAAGCGGCCGTAGTGGTAGCCGACCTTACCGTAAGCCAGCGCGTTGTCGGTCAGGCGGTAGCCTTGGACGTAGGAAACGTTGGCATCGACTTTTTGTTTCGCATTGCCCGCGATTTTGCGGTGCAGCGGTTTGACACCGGCTTCAACGCCGCCAATCCAGTTGCTTTGTCCGAATTGTGTGTTGTAGCTGCCGCGTACGGCAACGTCGCCTTTGGTTTTTTCGTTCAGATTAACGTTGCGCACATCACTTTTGGTTGCGCCCGCGCCGACTTCCAAGCCTGCGCCGGTAAAAGAACCGTCAGCGAAAGTGATGGCGGAAGCGGTAGCCAATAAAACAGTCAGTAAGGTTTTTTTCATGATAATGCTCCTTCACGGATAAACAGGAAGCGTGTTTCTGCTTCCGACGAATCCAGTATCGGATGCTTGCGGATGAGCCGCAACCGCCTTTGCCGAGGCGTTACCCATCTTCTCAAGTGCTTAACGTTTGTAATTCATTGAAACGGCTGAATTTGTATCGCCCGAAATGTTGAGGTGTACGATTTATAATTTGCGTAAAGTGCGATGAAAAGTATGAAGATTTATGAACCTTGCTGTGTGGAGAGGGGTGCGTTTGGCAGCGGAGGCGGAGTGCGGAGAAAATGATAAAGGCTTAAATGGCGGTTTACATTGGTTGGTGTGGCTTTATTGCCATAAGCGCGACAAAGGTCGTCTGAAAACCGGGTTTTTTCAGGTTTTCAGACGACCTTTGTTTTGCCTGAAATTGGGTGTTTACGAAATCAGGTTCAAATCGCTGATGCGGTCGTAGAGGCGGTCGGGGTCGTTGCCTTCTTCGTGCATTTGGATGCGCAGGCGCAGGTCGTTGGTGGAAACGGCTTGGCGTAGGGCTTCGTCGTATTCGATTTGATCTTGGATGTAGAGTTCGAACAGGTGTTGGTCGAAGGTCTGCATGCCGTCTGTGCCGGAGCGCATCATGAGTTCACGGATTTCCATGAGTTCGCCTTTGAAAATCAAATCCTGCATGGCGGGCGTGTTGAGCAGCAGGTCGACGACGGCGGTACGCTGGCTGCGGTTTTTCTTGATGGCGAGGCGTTGGCCGATGATGCCGGTCAGGTTGAGTGCCAAATCCATGAGGACTTGTTTGCGTCGGTCTTCTTGGTAGAAGTTGATGATACGCTCGATGGTTTGGGCGGCGGTGTTGGCGTGGATGGTGAAGACGCACAAGTGGCCGGTTTGGGCAAGCTGGAGGGCGTATTCCATACTGGCTTCGCTGCGCACCTCGCCGATACAGACGACGTCAGGCGCTTGACGCATCGCGCTTTGGACGGCGATTTTCCAGTCGTTGGTGTCGATGCCGACTTCGCGCTGGGTGAAGATGCTGCGGCGGGGTTTGTAGATGAATTCGATCGGGTCTTCGATGGTGACGATATGGCCGGGCATTTTGTGGTTGCGGTAGTCGAGCATGGATGCCATGGTGGTCGATTTACCGGAACCGGTCGGGCCGGCAAGGATCAGCAGGCCGCGCGGGGAAAGGGAGAGGTCTTTGAGTTTGGCGGGCAGGCCGAGGCTCTCCATTTCGGGGATTTCTTGGTTGATGCGGCGCAAGACCATGCCGACGCGGCCTTGTTCGTGGTAGGCGTTGACACGGTAACGGGTGTTGCTGCGGGATTGGACGGAGTAGTTGAGTTCCCATTCGCGGTTGAAGGTTTCAAGCTGCTCGGGGTTCATGGTGGATTCGACGATGGCGGCTGTGTCTTCGCCGGTCAGGGCTTTGTGCGGGACGGGGGTCAGGGTACCGCTGACTTTGACGGCAGGCGGGAAGCCTGCGCTGATGAAGATGTCGGATGCGCCGCGTTTTTCTGCTTCGACGCACATGCGGTCGAGCAGGGGATGGAGGTGTGTACCGATTTCGGCGGGGGTGGGGATGTGCGGCGGTTGGTTTTTTTGCGAGTAGGCTTGCACCATTTCGCTGAGTAAGTCGTGTAAAGGAGTTGTTTCGCTCATTTTGTGTACTCTTTATCAGTAAGTGAATATTGAGACCGGCGGGCGGTTTGTTTGTTATTGGGTGTTGCCTGCCTTGCGGAGGTCGTCTGAAAATGGGAAACGGGCTTCCTCGTTGTGAAACTGCGTTTTCAGACGACCTGGTTTGTTCCCGATAATGGAATGTATTTATCAGACGATGGTCATGCTGTCGCTGTTTTGCGCTTTGCTGCGGGCTACGTCGGGGCTGATGGTACCTTGGCGGACGAGGGTTTGCAGCGCTTGGTCGAGGGTTTGCATGCCGTGTGATTGACCGGTTTGCAGCGCGGAGTTGATTTGGGCGATTTTGTTTTCGCGGATCAGGTTGCGCACTGCGGGGGTGGAAATGAGGATTTCGTGTGCGGCGACACGACCGTTGCCGTCGCGGGTTTTCAGCAGGGTTTGTGAAATAACCGCGCGCAGGGATTCGGACAACATCGAACGCACCATCTCTTTTTCGCCGGCAGGGAATACGTCGACGATACGGTCCACGGTTTTGGCGGCGCCGGTGGTGTGCAGCGTACCGAATACCAAGTGGCCGGTTTCGGCGGCAGTCAGCGCGAGGCCGATGGTTTCGGGGTCGCGCATCTCGCCTACGAGGATCACGTCGGGGTCTTCACGCAATGCGGAACGCAGAGCGTTGGCAAAGCTGTGGGTGTGTTGGTGCAGCTCGCGCTGGTTGACGAGGGCTTTCTTACTTTGGTGGACAAACTCGATCGGGTCTTCGATGGTGAGGATGTGTGCGGGTTGGGTTTCGTTGATGTAGTTGATCATTGCCGCCAGCGTGGTGGATTTACCGGAACCGGTCGGGCCGGTTACCAATACCAAGCCGCGCGGGTTGTCGGCGATTTTTTGGAAAATACGCGGGGCGCGCAGGTCTTCCAGCGTCAATACGTCGCTCGGAATGGTACGGAAGACGGCAGCAGGGCCGCGGTTGGAGGTAAATGCGTTGACACGGAAACGGGCGACGTTGGGCAGCTCGAAGGAGAAGTCCACTTCCAAATCTTGTTGGAACAGTTTGCGCTGATGGTCGTTCATGACCGAAGTGACCATGTTGCCGACTTCTTCGGCGGACATTTCGGGCAGGTTGATGCGGCGGATGTCGCCGTGAACGCGGATCATGGGGGACATTCCGGCGCTTAAGTGAAGGTCGGAAGCTTTGTTTTTGACGCCGAAAGCGAGTAAGTCGGTAATCTGCATAATGTGGCCTTGTTTTAGTTTAGAATAATGAGGCGGAACCCGATTTAAAATGCGGATGCGGAATGCCGGGCATTTCCCTGTTCAGGTTCCGATAAATTGTATTATTTTAAATACATAAACCGTTCAGACCAAGTAAAATTTTCAAAATCGCTGTAATTGATGTAATAAAGGAAGAAATCATGTCGGTATTGCAACAAAATTATGCGGAGGTGTGCCGCCGCATTGCCGAAGCCGAGCAAAAGGCGGGCAGGCAGGCGGGCGAAGTGGGTCTGATTGCTGTCAGCAAAACCTTCCCTTCAGACGACATCCGCGAGGTATATGCCGCAGGGCAGCGTGATTTCGGTGAAAACTATATTCAGGAGTGGTACGAGAAAACGGAAACACTTGCGGATTTGCCCGACATTGTTTGGCACGTCATCGGCGATGTGCAGTCAAACAAGACCAAATTTGTTGCCGAACGCGCGCATTGGGTGCATACGATAGGTCGTCTGAAAACCGCCCGCCGCTTGAGCGAACAGCGTCCGCCCGAAATGCCGCCTTTGCAGGTGTGCATCGAAGTCAATATCGCGGGCGAGGAGGCGAAACACGGCGTTGCGCCCGATGAGGCGGTCGCGCTGGCGGTGGAAGTGGCGAAGTTGCCGAATGTGGTTGTACGCGGGTTGATGTGTGTCGCCAAAGCCGACAGCGATGATGAGGAATTGCGCGTTCAGTTCCAAACCATGCAGAAACTGCTTGCCGACCTGAACGCGGCGGGTGTCCGCGCGGATGTGTTGTCTATGGGCATGTCCGGCGATATGCCTGTGGCGGTCGCATGCGGTGCAACGCATGTGCGCATCGGCAGCGCGATTTTCGGCAGACGGGAACCAAAAGGGAAAGACAGTCAATAAAACAGATTATCTTGACTGTTTTGCTTTGTTTGACGTTAACGGGTTGTCGGTTGATGGCTGGTATCCATGCGAGTCCTAATCAGGCTGGTGCAAGCCCAAAAAGCCGGCAGCAATAGATTTTTGGAAAAACAGGGTTTACACCGAACATCGCTGCCCGAAAGCGTTCGTTGGTAAAAAGGTCGTCTGAAATTTTCCGCTTTGGTGGGAACGGCATTTCAGACGACCCCAAGTATAGTGGATTAACTTTAAACCAGTACGGCGTTGCCTCGCCTTGCCGTACTATCTGTACTGTCTGCGGCTTCGTCGCCTTGTCCTGATTTAGTTAAGCCACTATAGTAATGTATTTCATTTAAAAATTTAAGGAAATTTATGAACATCTACTTTTTAGGCGGCGGCAATATGGCAGCCGCCATCGCGGGCGGATTGGTCAAGCAGGGTGGATACCGCATCCACATCGCCAACCGCGGTGCGGAAAAACGCGAGCGTTTGGCAAAGGAATTGAATGTTGAAGTTTCTGAATCCCTGCCCGAACTGCATTCAGACGACGTTTTGATTCTTGCCGTCAAACCGCAGGACATGGAAGCCGCGTGCCACAACGTTCGTGTCAACGGCGCATTGGTGCTATCCGTTGCCGCCGGTTTGTCTATTGATACCCTCAGCCGCTACCTTGGCGGAACACGCCGCATTGTCCGCACCATGCCCAATACGCCGGGAAAAATCGGTTTGGGCGTATCCGGCATGTTTGCCGAAGCCGAAGTATCCGAAGCCGACCGCGCCACCGCCGACCGGATTATGCGTTCCGTCGGTTTGACCGTTTGGCTGGACGAAGAAGACAAGTTGCACAACATTACCGGCATTAGCGGCAGCGGTCCTGCCTACGTCTTTTACCTGCTTAGCGCGCTGCAAACTGCCGCTCAGGCGCAAGGGTTCAGCGAAGAAGATGCCCGCGCCCTCAGTCTCGCCACGTTTAAAGGCGCAGTTGCCTTGGCAGAGCAAAGCGGCGAAGACTTCGCGAAACTGCAGCAAAACGTTACTTCCAAAGGCGGAACCACCCACGAAGCCATCGAAACGTTCAAATCATGCTGCGTCGCCGAAGCCATTGCCCAAGGCGTGGAAGCCTGCGTCAAGCGTTCGCAGGAAATGGCACAACAATATAAGGTCGTCTGAAAATGCGCGGAGATTTATTGATATTGCTTGCCGACGGCATCGTTATCCTGTGTTTGGCACGTCTCTTCCTGCAAGCGGCGGGATTGAGTGAAAATCATGCGCTCTTGGCGTTCAGCAAGCGATCAACCGATTGGCTGGTCAACCCGCTACATAAAATTCTGCCGGTTAAAAAATACGACCCAGCCTGCCTGTTGTCGGGACTGTTGTTATATTACATCGCATTCACCTTCATTACTTTAGTGGCGCAGCCTACCGCATTCAGCGCAAAAATCATCATCGCCAATTTTATACTGGCAGTATTGAATACAATTAAATCAGCAGCTTATGTGTTATTGATAGGGTTATTTATCCGCATGGTGCTCAGTATTAAAGATCCCTATTCCCAACTTTCCGTCGCGCTGGAACGGATATATCGCCCCATACTTTCTCCCGTACAGTTTTTAAAGTACGGACGCTACGATTTTTCAGGTAGTATATTGGCATTATTACTGTGGATCTGGTTAAGCAGTCTATCGCCCCAAATTACCCGCCAAATCAACTTGTGGCTACTGCAATAGACAGCGAGTTCATTAAGAATTTGCAGTATGACGTAAGCAAAATGCAAAAAAGTGAAAATCGAAAACACGACTGTGAAAACATGGTATCATGCCGCCATTTCCAAACGGGCTTGAGAAAAGAAGTCCTAAGAAATCAATAAAATAAACCACTTGAGTAGCATTTCGTTTCCCGCAATAGATTGAAAGAAAAATTATGGCAAAGCTGACAGAACAAGACATTTTGAATTGGGACGGCCCGGAAGAAGACTACATGAATAGTGACCAGTTGGCATTCTTCCGCGAACTGCTGGTAAAAATGCAAGACGAACTGATTGAAAACGCATCTGCCACCACCGGCCACCTGCAAGAACACGAATCGGCTCCCGATCCTGCCGACCGCGCTACTCAAGAAGAAGAGTACGCGCTGGAACTGCGCACCCGCGACCGTGAGCGCAAACTTTTAGGTAAAGTACAAGCAACCATCCGCAGTATCGACGAAGGCGATTATGGCTTCTGCGCGGATACCGGCGAGCCCATCGGCCTCAAACGCCTCCTTGCCCGCCCGACTGCGACACTTTCCGTGGAAGCACAAGAACGCCGCGAACGTATGAAAAAACAGTTTGCCGACTAAGTATAACGAAATCGGCTAATTGAATTAGACAGTAAGAAAATGAAAAGGTCGTCTGAAAGGGATTTCAGACGACCTT
>NZ_KV800940.1:0-2125 GCF_001810355.1 Neisseria sp. HMSC074B07
GCAAAGACCATACCGTCGTTACCGACGCATTGGGACGGACGGAGGTGTAGGGTTTTGACGAAACCCGGGAACTTAGATGATGTAAATATAGCTCGTGAAAGCGTATCTTGTAATTTAAGTGCTGGTAGTAGTGGATATGTTAAAGAACGTCCCGCACATAACGGTGAAACGACGAAAACGCCCAATCGCGGACATTGCCGCACAATCCATGTTTGACGGGATTGAAATGGATATAGTCTGCGCAACGTTGCAAATCCGTTTCGTCGCGAACGGTGTGTTCGTAAAAACGCCGTTGCCAAATACCGCGTTCGTTCCGCCGCTGTTTGCTGGCGGACAGGTTTTCGGCATGAGGAAAATGTGCGGAGAATTTGGTTTTAATCAGCCGCCAGCGCAGGGAATAATCCGCATCGTCGGGCGGCAGCGTCCAAATGGCGTGAATATGGTTCGGCAGCACGCATACGGCGACGGTTTCAAAGGGATATTGTTTTTGCACATTCATATAAGCCGCACGTAATAAGCTGATATGTTCGACAAGCAAGCGCGATTTTGGGTCGGCGAGTTTGACGGTGAAAAAGAATGTGCCGCCGACAATGAAGTTTCTGCGATAACGCGCCATAGGATTTTTGTTTGTGGTCTGGGGTGTTGGAGAAGGAGTGGTTTGTTGTTTGAGGTTTTAACTTTGTTGGAGCTGATGTTTTCAGACGACATTGGAGGCCGTCTGAAAGCGCTAGCTTCAACGAAGTTAAAAGTTGAAATGGCAAACCGTCAATCAAGCAACCGCGTGCGTGCGTACGCACACACCCTTGTATGCTCAAATCAGCGTACTATAGCAACCAAACAGGCCAGTCGCCTCGGAACGCACCCTAGGATTACACCCGCATCGTAGCAAAAACGAGCGGCTGGCCACCCATCAGCACAACCGAACAGTTGCCACCAACAACCGAATACAAGGAAGGTTCATTGATGAGTACCCAAAACTACGCAGGCATCGATATCGCCAAACGCCATTTCGTCATCGGCATCCACGGCAGGGATAAAACCAAAACCGAAACCAACAACCCCAAAGGCTTTACCCACACCATTGACTATCTGCACAAGCACAACGTCGGTTTGGTTGTCATGGAAAGCACTGGCGGTTTGGAAATCCCTCTCGCCAAAACCCTACATCGCGCAGGTTTCCAAGTGGTGATTGCCAATCCTCGCTGCACCAAAAATTACGCCAACGGCTTTTCTCTCGCCAAAACCGACCATCTCGATGCCAAAATGCTTGCTGACTACGCACAGGCGTTGGAAATCAAAGGACTGGTCGCCAATATGCTCTACATTCCGCCCAGCGAAGCCGAAGAGAAACTCGAAGCACTGGTCAAACGCCGCAGCCAGTTGGTTGACATCCGTGCCGCCGAGAAAAACCGTCTCGAACAAATCCATGAAAGCCAACAGCAAAGCGTTAAAGACCTGATTGCCCATCTCGACAAGCTTATCGCCGAGCTGGACAAAGACATCGACAGCAACGCCGACGCATTCGGCGGCAAAGGCCAAGTGCTAACCGCAATCAAAGGTATAGGCAGCACCACCAGCGCCACCCTGCTATCCATGCTGCCCGAGTTAGGCACCGTACCACACAAACGCATCGCCATGCTGGCAGGTGTCGTTCCACCGCCGAACCAAAGTGGCGACACGGACAAGAAAACAGGCTGCATCGGCGGCAGAATGGCGGTGCGCAATATACTGTATATGGCAGCACTAACGGCGAGCCGCTTTGAGCCGACGATTAAAGCGTTTTACGAGAGACTGCGCGCCAAAGGTAAACCATTCAAAGTCGCCATCAACGCGTGTATGCACAAACTTCTGCGTATTCTGAACGCAAGGATGCGGGATTATCTGGTCTCTTTGCAGACGAAATCAGAACGGCAAAGCGAACAACAACCCGCACCGCAGTGCGCGTAATCACCGAGTTTGGTTGCCCTGCCCGACGGGGTGGGGGAACACAGTTGCTACATGTTGGTTTTGAAGTTTCGTGTGATTTACAGGTAGGGTGTGTGGCGTAGATACACACGCGGTTGGTTGGGTATGCAGGCTACGGCTTGCTTGCTGCCTTGCATTCGGTTGTGTTGTCTGGCAACTG
>NZ_KV800940.1:2225-14811 GCF_001810355.1 Neisseria sp. HMSC074B07
GCTCCCTGAGCTACGCAACGGTTGTTTGCCTTGGGTGTGTACGGGTGGCGGCTGGGCGAGGTGTTGCTATGATACGGAAGTTCCGATATACAAGGGTGTGAGCGCAGCCACGCACGCGGTTGCTTGAGTATGCAGGCTACGGCTTGCTATAAAGCTTCTTCTGCTTTTATTAAAAATACAATTGCAGAAGCGGTCATGTGTAGAATATAAGATACTAAATAATCTGGAATATTTCTTATTTCATCAGCTTGTCCATGACCTGCTTCTTTATTCCTAGCTGTAGGAACGCCCGATGTTAATGTGTTTTTCAATGATTTAAAATATTGTTGCCAATAGTCAGGAATCAATCCTTTTTGCATAATTTTTCCAGTCAATGCATCTGCAGTATCTGTATCTTTATATTCCCATTTTCGTTTTTTCAAAATAATTTTTAAAGTACTTTCATACGCCTTTAAACAATCTATCATTGCCTCTTGATAGCGTTGATGACGATAATGCTCATGTGCATTTAAAAATTCTTGTAACGCACCTTGATAAATACTGCTTCCTAATAATGTCAATGCTGGCTTTACTACTTCAGTATGAATATATTGTGAATCTATTCTAATTATTTTCCTATTTTCATATTGATAGCCAATTCCATTTTCTTTAAATCTTTCATTTAATTCATCTATGACTTTTTGAAAATCATCTTTACTATAATACTTATTTTCATAATATGCATCTATGCACCACATCATTAGTTCAATAATGCTTAACGATATCTCTACATCATCATCTTTTAAAAAATAATTAACTATTTTTTGAAAGTAAGTACCTCCTTCTCCTAACTGAAATACCCCTAACTCTTTGCATAGAATATTATATACATTTTCATAATATTTTATATTATCACTACTATCATAAATATTTGAATAATCTTCACCTATACTTCCTTCCCAAATATGGACTATTTGTATTTTTAATTTTTTAGGTAATTCATCATATTGATAAATATCTGGTAATTCACCCCTTTCTTTTTTAGCTCTCTTAAAAAATAAATCAGTAATTCCAATCATATTTTTCTCCTTGCATTAAACATTACTAATAACAGTACAGTATTGCAATATATCCTTCAAATACTCCCCAGTATAACTTCCCTTAACCTTCGCCACCTGCTCCGGACTACCTGAAGCAATAATCCTCCCTCCGCCATCGCCCCCTTCCGGCCCTAAGTCCACAATCCAATCGGCAGTTTTAATCACATCAAGATTATGCTCGATAATCACAATCGAGTTGCCTTTGCCTTTCAGACGACCTATGACTTCCAGCAGCAGGGCGATGTCGGCGAAGTGCAGGCCCGTGGTGGGTTCGTCGAGGATATAGAGCGTTCTGCCGGTGTCGCGTTTGGAGAGTTCCAGGGCGAGTTTGACGCGCTGGGCTTCGCCGCCGGAGAGGGTGGTGGCGGACTGGCCGAGGCGGATGTAGCCGAGACCTACGTCCATCAGGGTTTGCAGTTTGCGCGATACGGTGGGGACGGCGTCGAAAAATTCGCGGGCTTCTTCGACGGTCATGTCGAGGACTTGGCTGATGTTTTTGCCTTTGTATTGGATTTCGAGCGTTTCGCGGTTGTAGCGTTTGCCGTGGCAGACTTCGCAGGGGACGTACACGTCGGGCAGGAAGTGCATTTCGACTTTGATTACGCCGTCGCCTTGGCAGGCTTCGCAGCGGCCGCCTTTGACGTTGAAGGAGAATCTGCCGACGTTGTAGCCGCGTTCGCGTGAGAGGGGGACACCGGCGAAGAGTTCGCGGATGGGGGTGAACAGGCCGGTGTAGGTGGCGGGGTTGGAGCGCGGGGTGCGGCCGATGGGGGATTGGTCGACGTTGATGACTTTGTCGAGGTGTTCGAGGCCGTGGATGTCGTCGTATGGGGCGGGTTCTTCTTGGGCGCGGTTGAGTTCGCGGGCGGTGATTTTGGCGAGGGTGTCGTTAATCAGGGTGGACTTGCCGCTGCCGGATACGCCGGTGATGCAGGTAATCAAACCGAGCGGCAGTTCGAGGGTAACGTTTTTGAGGTTGTTGCCGCGCGCGCCTTTGAGGACGAGTATTCGGTCGGGATTGACGGGCGTGCGTTCAGACGGCACGGCAATGGATTTTTTGCCGCTGAGGTATTGTCCGGTAACGGATTTTTCGCATTTGGCGACGTTTTCGGGCGTGTCGGCAATCAGTACGTTGCCACCGTGTTCGCCTGCGCCGGGGCCCATATCGACGACGAAATCGGCTTCGCGGATGGCGTCTTCGTCGTGTTCGACCACAATCACGCTGTTGCCCAAATCGCGCAGACGTTTGAGGGTGGCGAGCAGGCGGTCGTTGTCGCGCTGGTGCAGGCCGATGGAGGGTTCGTCCAAAACGTACATCACGCCGGTCAGGCCGCTGCCGATTTGGCTGGCGAGGCGGATGCGCTGGGCTTCGCCGCCGGAAAGGGTTTCGGCGGAGCGGGAGAGATTCAGGTAATCCAGCCCGACGTTGATCAGAAAGCCGAGCCGCTCGGTGATTTCTTTGAGGATTTTTTCGGCGATTTGTTTTTTGTTGCCGTCCAAATCCAGTGTTTCAAAGAATTGGTGGGTTTTGGTCAGCGGCCAGGCGGAGACTTCGTGCAACGGTTCGCCGTTGACGTAAACGTAGCGTGCTTCTTTGCGCAAACGTGCGCCGCCGCAGCTCGGGCAGGCGCGGTGGTTTTGGTATTCGCGCAGTTTTTCGCGCACGGTTTCGCTGTCGGTTTCGCGGTAGCGGCGTTCGAGATTGGGGATGATGCCTTCGAAGGCGTGGCTGCGGTTGAAGGTGGTGCCGCGTTCGGATAGGTAAGTGAAATCAATGACTTCTTTGCCCGAACCGTGTAGTACGACTTTTTTCACTTTTTCAGGTAGCGTTTCCCAAGCAGCCTGCACGTCGAAGCCGTAATGCCGCGCCAGCGATTGAATCATTTGGAAATAGAACTGGTTGCGCTTGTCCCAGCCGTCGATCGCGCCCGTTGCCAACGACAGTTCGGGATGGGCGACCACTTTTTCGGGGTCGAAGAAATTGGTGTTGCCCAAGCCGTCGCAAGTCGGGCAGGAACCCATCGGATTGTTGAACGAAAAAAGGCGCGGCTCCAATTCGGGCAGGCTGTACGAACACACGGGGCAGGCGAAACGCGCGGAAAACCAATGCTCTTCGCCACTGTCCATTTCCATTGCCAGCGCGCGCTCGTTGCCGTGGCGCAGCGCGGTTTCAAAACTTTCCGCCAGCCGCTGCTTGATGTCCGCCTTCACTTTCACGCGGTCGATGACCACGTCGATATTGTGCTTGATGTTTTTTTCCAGCTTCGGCACTTCGTCAAGTTGATAAACTTCGCCGTCCACGCGCACGCGCGCAAAACCTTGCGCCTGCAAGTCGGCAAAGAAATCGACAAACTCGCCCTTACGCTCGCGCACCGCCGGCGCCAGAATCATCACGCGCGTGTCTTCTGGCAGCTTCAACACGGCATCGACCATCTGCGACACGGTTTGGCTGGATAGCGGCAGATTGTGTTCGGGGCAATACGGCGTGCCGACGCGGGCGTACAAAAGGCGCAGGTAATCATGGATTTCCGTTACCGTGCCGACGGTGGAACGCGGATTATGGCTGGTGGATTTCTGCTCGATGGAAATCGCGGGAGACAGGCCTTCGATCAAATCGACGTCAGGTTTGTCCATCATCTGCAAAAACTGCCGCGCATAGGCGGACAAGCTCTCGACATAACGCCGCTGCCCTTCGGCATACAACGTGTCAAACGCCAACGACGACTTGCCGCTGCCCGACAGCCCCGTGACTACTACCAGCTTGTGGCGCGGAATGTCCAAATCGACGTTTTTCAAATTATGCGTGCGCGCACCGCGGATGCGGATGGTGTCGTTGTCGCGGGCTTCTGAGTGGGGAGTTTTGCTGTCGTTTTGATGATGGTGGTTGCACATGGTCGGACTGTCTTAAGCGGCTAAAATAAAACGGCTATTGTAACACTTTTCGCTTGGGTTTCAGATTGCGGGAGGTCGTCTGAAAAGCTGGTAAAAGTATTTTCAGACGACCTTTGGTCATTGGAGGGAATGGATTGTTAATGGCTTTTGTTATTACGGAGTTTGCTTATCGTTTTGGGTTTTTGCTATCCGAGCAAGGCTGTACTGTAAGAAAAGGAGGTAAATTTTAATAAAAGCGTGATGGCGTAACAGCCATATTGGGAAATGCGAAGCGTGTTTCTCGAGTACGGCTTTTTTTTAAACTGCTTTTTGATTTGGATTTTTAATATAGTGAATTATTAAAAACTATCATATCGGTTTGTTGCATTGTTAAATAAAAATACCATATCTTGTGTTCTTGTGATTTAATTCGCACCATATATTGTATTTATGAGTAGCAAGTCATGGCGGCATTGAAATTCACAATCGAGCAAATCGTATGGCAGGAAGTGCCGGGCGAAGTGTCGCTGGCGTTTCTGTTTTCCGGCTGCCCGCTGCGCTGCAAAGGCTGCCACAGTGCCGATGCGTGGAAAGAGGGTATCGGCACGGAATTGACCGAGGATTATTTAAGAGGTCGTCTGAAACGCTATCGCGGACTGATTAGCTGCGTGTTGTTTATGGGCGGGGAATGGCAGCCGGAAGCCTTGCAGAAAATGTTGGGCATCGTGACGCAGGCGGGTTTGAAAGCCTGTTTGTACACCGGTTTGGAGCGTGAGGAGCTGGAGGCGGTTTCAGACGGCATCCTGCCTTATCTGGCGTATCTGAAAACCGGCCGCTGGCAGATGGAGCTGGGCGGCTTGGACAGCCCAACCACCAATCAGAAATTTATCGATTTGCGCACGGGCGAGGTGTTGAACCGCTTGTTTATCAAAGACAAACCCGCGCCCAAAATCATCCCGATTACGACTCAGCCGCAGGCGGCCGCTTTTCAGACGGCCTGAGGCTTTTTATCCAACCCACACAGGAGGACTTAACATGATTCGGCTGCATCCCGAACAGTTAAACGGCAAACTGCAATTCATGCACGACTACATCAGTGCGCAAAACGCGGCGGACGGCTCGAAAATGGACGCCAACGCTAACGTTACCCAGAAAAACATCGCTACGATGGAAGCGGAAATCATGAAAGACTTTTTCGTGCAGATTAACCGCGCCCAAGTGTCGCGCAAAATTGCCGAAATTTTCGACCAATCCGTTGCCGACGAATACATCCGCCAGATTGAGGCACACGAGATTTATGTGCACGACGAAACCAGCCTCAAGCCTTATTGTGTGTCGGTTACGCTGTATCCCTTCCTGCTCGACGGCTTAAGCAAACTCGGCGGCGAATCTAAAGCGCCGCAACATCTGGCTTCGTTTTGCGGCTCGTTTATCAACCTTGTATTTGCCATCAGCGCGCAGTTTGCCGGCGCGGTGGCGACGGTGGAATTTCTGACCTATTTCGATTACTTCGCCCGCAAAGACTACGGCGACGATTATTTGGAAACCCACGGCAAAGAAATCGCCAATCACATGCAGCAGGTGGTATACAGCATCAACCAGCCCGCTGCCGCACGCGGTTATCAGAGCGTGTTTTGGAATATTTCCGTTTACGATCAATACTATTTCGATGCGATGTTCGGCGATTTCGTCTTCCCCGATTTCAGCAAACCGGTTTGGGCGAGCGTGGCGAAGCTGCAAAACTTCTTCCTCAAATGGTTCAATCAGGAGCGCACCAAAGCCGTTTTGACTTTCCCCGTCGTGACCGCTGCCATGCTGACCGACGGCGGCAAATGCAAAGACACCGTGTTCGCCGACGAAATGGCAAAAGAGTTGGCGGAAGGCAATTCCTTCTTCGTTTATCTTTCCGACAATCCCGACTCGTTGGCTTCCTGCTGCCGCCTGCGCAACGCCATTGAAGACCGCACCTTCAGTTACACCCTCGGCGCGGGCGGCGTGGCGACCGGTTCCATCAACGTCATCACCATCAATATGAACCGGCTGGAACAAGACGGACGCGACCTTGCCGCCGAAGTGGCCAAAATCCACAAATACCAATACGCCTACCGCAAACTGATGGAAGAATACCAAGCTGCCGGCATGCTGCCCGTTTACGATGCAGGCTTCATCACGCTGGACAAACAGTTCCTCACCATCGGCATCAACGGCATGGCGGAAGCAGCCGAATCGCAAGGCATCAAAGTCGGCTACAACGACGACTACATCAACTTCGTCCAAGGCCGTCTGAAAACCATATTCGAAGCCAACCAAGCCGCCAGCAAGCACTACGGCGTGAAGTTCAACACTGAGTTCGTCCCCGCCGAAAACCTCGGCGTAAAAAACGCCAAATGGGACAAAGCCGACGGCTACAAAGTCAGCCGCGAATGCTACAACTCCTATTTCTACGTCGTCGAAGACGAAGAAATCAATGCGCTCGACAAATTCCTGCTGCACGGCAAAGAACTGGTGGACTGGCTCGACGGCGGCTCCGCGCTGCACCTGAACCTTGACGAAGCCCTGCCCGAATCCGGCTACCGTTCACTCTTGGACATCGCCGCGCAAACCGGCTGCAACTACTTCTGCGTGAACGTGCGCATCACCATCTGCAACGAATGCGGCCATATCGACAAACGCACCCTGCACGCCTGTTCCGCCTGCGGTTCGCACGACATCGACTACGGCACCCGCGTCATCGGCTACTTGAAACGCGTATCTGCCTTCTCGAGCGGACGGCGCAAAGAACATGCGCTACGGCATTACCATCGTAAAGCGGCTTGATGGTATTGAATAGATAAAGGTAGTCTGAAACTTGGGTTTCAAGTTTCAGACTACCTTTGGGGTTTTGTCTATGACTTTATTCGGGATGAACGAGTTTGAAGCTGAGAATAATAAAAACGACCGATACGCCGTACCGGTCGTTTTTACGAATACCTGCTAAATTAGAACCAAGCTCTGATCAGAGCAGCAGTACCTGCGATACCACCAATCAAGCCGACTGCATTGGCTGCTGTACCCATTGCGCCGTTGACTTGGTCACGTTTGTCTTGGCGTTTTTCACGTTCCAATGCCAGCTCTTCTGAAACATTGGTACGTTGACGGCGGTGTTGTTCCAGCTCGGCACGGGAGAGTTGTGCAGATTCGCGGTTGCGGCCTGCTTTGATGGCTGCGGAATCGCTACCGATAGCCAAATCGCCTACGGAGCCTCCGGGCGCAGAGCAACCGGTGATAACGAAAGAAGTCAGGAGCAGGGCTGCGATTTTATTTTTCATGATGTTACCTGTTTGAAATATAAGTATTACCTGTTTGAAATATAAGTATTAGGAATCCAATAATCCGTAAGGACCGGTGATCAGTGAAGGATGTAGATGCGGTTGTTGCGGTTGGCGCGGTTGATAGCGTCGGCTTCATCCATCATTTCTTGACGGCGCTCGCGGCGGCGCTCTGCACGCTCTGCACGTTCGTCAGCTTGAACGCGACGGGAGTCGGCACGCATGGTGGCTTCTTGTTCATAGGATGGTGAGTAGTGCATATGGCCGTAAGTACAGCCGGTAAGCGCACCAATCAGAGCAGTCAGTAAAATAGCTTGTTTTAACATAGGTAATAATCTCAGATGAAAAGAAGGGCTGGTGAAAAATTTTCTGTATATTATTTTAATCTTATGGAATTTACAAGTTAAAACTTTTGTCGTAATTCAAAAAAGTATGTTAACGAATGTTTTGGAATTTATTTCATATATGGAAGAAACAAATCAAATCGTTTTTTACAATGAAACTGTATGACAATATTGGGTTTTATGGAAGTTCCTCGATAAATTATTACTTGGAAAACTTATTTAAATCTTACGAAAAACGAATTTCAGAGATTAAATGAGAAATACTTAGGTTTGCTGAAGAAACAACGAAAAAGATGTCTACTATTTAGAATATTATGATAATAGAAATTTTCTCGCCGTTTTGTCAGCATGTCTTTAGAGTCATCAATCAAAATTTTGGGATAAGTCAAACTAAGCAGGGAAATTCTGGTCTGAAGGGTTGTTTTCTCTGAATTATGGGAAACATTCAATCTTATTTATATTAAGATTCGGTTTATTGTAAATAGGCGAATTGTGTCATGAGCGAACATTTGGAAGAGCAGGCTGCAGGCTTGGGTATTGATTTGGGTTTCCACGACATCGGTGGAATTTATCATGCGACCAAGCCCGAGGTTTTGGAAGGGATTATTAAGGCTTTGCAGCAGGACGGTTTTTCAGACGACCTTTATGCGGATACTTTGGTCGCGCATGAAAACGGTCGGGAATCTTTGCAACTGCCTGCTGAGTTTCATGGCGCGGCTGAAATTTGCTTGGAAGACGAAGCGGGCGGACGGCAGGTTTTGCCGTTGAACCATGGCGAAGACGGCGTGCTTTGGGTTGCGCTGCCGGCTTTGGCTTGCGGCTATTACACTTTGTCTGCGGAAGCGGAAGGCGGCGTCCGCAAGGTGCGGCTGGTGGTTGCGCCGCAGTCGGTTTATCAGCCGAAAACGCTGGAACACGGTTTGCGCATGAACGGGCTGACCACGCATTTGTACAGCCTGCGTTCGCAACGGAACTGGGGCATTGGGGATTTTACCGATTTGCTGGATTTGATGGCGTTTGCGGCGGATAAGCAACTGGATTTCGTCGGCATCAATCCGCTGCATGCGCTTTTCAGTGCCAAGCCTGCTTTTGCCAGCCCGTACAGCCCGTCTTCGCGCGAATGGCTCAATCCGATTTATCTGGATGTGGAAAAGGTCGGCGCGTTTACTTACAACGAAAAGCTGAAAAACTGGCTCAAGCAGCCGAATATCTGCCAGCGCATTGCGGCGTTGCGGATTACGGAAACCGTCGCTTATACGGCGGTTTGGGCGTTCAAGCGCGATGCTTTGCAGAGGGCGTTTGACGCGTTTGAAAACGACGGATGCGAAGCCGCCGAACAAGAGCGGGCGGCATTTGACGCCTTTGTCGAAGAACGCGGCTGGGCTTTGGAAGGCTTCGGTTTGTTTGAGGCGTTGGATCAGTATTACAACCGCTCCGGTGAAGTGGGTTGGCTGTCTTGGCCGGCGGAGTTTCATGATCCGCATGGTGAGGCAGTTCAAAGATTTGCACAGGGCCATCGCCGCGAAATCCGTTTTTATATGTGGCTGCAATGGCTTTGCGCGGAGCAGTTGCGCGAAGTGAACGAGACGGCTGCGGCGCGCGGCGTGAAGCTGGGGATTTACGGCGATTTGGCGGTCGGCGTAGCACGCGGCAGCGCGGACACTTGGCTTAACCGCGCCGATTACTGCATGGATATGGCGGTCGGTGCGCCGCCCGATCCATTCAGCCCGACGGGACAAAACTGGGATTTGCCGCCGCTCAATCCGATGATGTTGAAGCACACGGGCTATGAGAAGTTCGTCCGCCTTTTGCGTGAAAATATGCGGCTTTACGGCATCTTGCGCATCGATCATGTGATGGCTTTGTGCCGTCTGTGGTGGGTTGCGGGCAAGACGGCGGACTTTGGCGCGTATGTGCATTACGACGCGGATGTGATGTTTGCCATCCTGGCTTTGGAAAGCAGGCGGAATCAATGCGTGGTCATCGGCGAGGATTTGGGAACGGTACCCGACCAAGCGCGGTATTTGCTGAACCGTTATCAGGTGTTTTCTTATAAGGTCGTGTATTTCAGCAAAGGCTGGCACGGCTTTGAATTACCCGAAGAATATCCCGAACAGGCGATTACGGTGGTCAGTACGCACGATGTCGCGCCCTTGGCAGGCTATTGGACGGGCAAGGATTTGGATTTGATGTTCCGCTTGGGTACGATTCCCGATGCGGAAACTTTTCAGACGACCTTGGAAGCGCGCGAACACGACAAGGCGGATTTGTTCGATAAGTTGAAACACACAGGCTGCCTGCCTCCCGACGCCGAGATGTCGTCTGAAATCGACGAAACACTGTTAACCGCCTTGCACCGGTATGCCGCCATGAGCCGCAGCAAACTGTATGCGGTGCAGCTGGAAAACCTGCTGGGCATGAGCGACAACCTGAATGTGCCGGGCATTTCCGAGGGTTATCCCAACTGGGCGCGCAAAATGCCCGCTGCGCTTGAAGATTTTCCCCACAACCGCCTGATGGGCGGCCAACTTGCCATGATTGGAGAGGTACGCATGAAGAAAAATAGCCGGATGAAGCCTTATCACGAGCTTGACCAAGTCGAACGCGACACGGTCGAAAGCCTGTTTCTTGCCACCCACAGCGATTTGTTCGCCTATTTGGGACGACACCGCCTTGCCGAAGGCGACGAGGTCGTGCGAACCCTGATTCCGAACGCTTGGGGCGTGGATATTGTCAACCGTGAAAGCGGCGAGGTGATTACGTCGTCTGAAAAAGTCGATGAACGCGGATTCTTCGTTGCCGTGCTGCCCGAAGGTGTGCCCGATTATGCGTTGAACGTCCGTTATGCAGAAGATGCCGAGCCTGTGCGCGAAGAAGACCCTTACCGCTTCGGCTCCGCCTTAAAAGACATGGACTCTTGGTTGCTGGCGGAAGGCAAACACCTGCGTCCGTATGAAACTTTGGGCGCGCATTTTGCCGAAGTGGACGGCGTGAAAGGCGTCAGCTTTGCCGTATGGGCGCCGAACGCGCAGCGCGTGTCCGTCATCGGCGAATTCAACCACTGGGACGGCCGCCGCCACGTCATGCGTTTCCACCGCGACAACGGCATTTGGGACATCTTCATCCCCGCCGTCAAACTCAACGCCCTCTACAAATTTGAAATCCGCGATGCCAACGGCAATGTACGGCAAAAAACCGACCCGTATGCCTTCGGCGCAGAGTTGCGCCCGAATACCGCGTCTGTCGTGCGCGGTTTGCCGGAAAAAGTCGAAACACCCGACTTCCGCGCCCGCGCCAACGCCATTGACGCGCCTATCAGCATTTATGAAGTGCATTTAGGTTCGTGGAAACGCAATCCCGAAAACAACTTCTGGCTGACTTACGAACAGCTCGCCAAAGAATTGGTCGCATACGTCAAAGACATGGGCTTCACACATATCGAATTCCTACCCGTTTCCGAATACCCGTTTGACGGCTCATGGGGCTATCAGGCGACCGGATTGTATGCGCCGACCAGCCGTTTCGGTTCGCCCGACGAATTGCGCGCCCTGATTAAAGCCGCCCACGACGAAGGCATCGGCGTCATCCTCGACTGGGTGGTCGGACACTTCCCGACCGACGACCACGGGCTTGCCAAGTTTGACGGCACCGCGCTGTACGAACACGCCGACCCGCGCGAAGGCTACCACCAAGACTGGAACACCCTGATTTACAACTTCGGCAGGAACGAAGTCAAAAACTTCCTGCAAGGCAATGCCCTGTATTGGATAGAGCGTTTCGGTTTCGACGGCATCCGCGTGGACGCCGTCGCCTCCATGATTTACCGCAACTATTCGCGCAAAGACGGCGAATGGATACCCAACCAATACGGCGGCCATGAAAACCTCGAAGCCATCGCCTTCCTGCGCGATACCAACACCATGCTGAAAGAGGTTGTCCCCTCCGCTACCGAAATCGCTGAAGAATCCACCTCGTTCGCCAACGTAACCCGCCAAGAAGGCTTGAACTTCAGCTACAAATGGAACATGGGCTGGATGAACGACACCTTGCGCTACATGATGGAAGACCCCATCAACCGCAAATACCACCACAACAAAATAACCTTCGGCATGATGTACCAATACAGCGAAAACTTCGTCCTGCCGCTCTCGCACGACGAAGTCGTACACGGCAAACGCTCGCTGCTCGGACGGATGCCCGGCGACTGCTGGCAGCAATTCGCCAACCTGCGCGCCTACTACGGCTTCATGTACGGCTTCCCCGGCAAAAAACTCCTGTTTATGGGCAACGAGTTCGCGCAAGGCAGAGAGTGGAACTACAACGAAGGACTGGATTGGTTCCTGCTCGACCAAGAAGGCGGCTGGCACAAAGGCGTACAAAACTTCGTGCGCGATTTGAACCGCGTCTATAAAGACACCGCGCCGCTTTACCAGCTCGACCAATGGCCGGAAGGCTTCGAATGGCTGGTTGCCGACGACGGCAACAATTCCGTCTTCGTCTTCGAACGCCTCGACCGCGAAGGCAACCGCGTCATCGTCATCAGCAACTTCACGCCCGTCGTCCACGACAGCTACCGCTTCGGCGTGAACGAAGCCGGCGAATACCGCGAAATCCTCAATTCAGACGACCCCGGTTACAACGGCAGCGGCGTATCCGCCGGACAAATCCTGCAGACCGAAGAAATCTGGTCGCACGGCAGACCCAACTCGCTTGCCGTCAAAGTACCGCCGCTGGCAACGGTTTACCTCTACAAAGCCGCCTAGCCGAGTGCAACGGACTCAGCCGATCAGGCAGAAGGCGAAGCGTAAGTTTGGGCTGAACTTGTTTTTTTGAACACAGAAAGACAGGTTCAAACCAACCGCTTTGTCTGTTTCAGACGACCTTTTGAGATGAAGGGGTCGTCTGAAATTTTTTGGGGGGGAACGAATAAGGTTTCGTCTTGATATTTTCATTTATAGTGGATTAACTTTAAACCAGTACGGCG
>NZ_KV800941.1:0-15157 GCF_001810355.1 Neisseria sp. HMSC074B07
TTTTTGCCCGACGGGGTGAAAAATACAGTTGCTATGGATACAAAAAAGTCGTCTGAAACGTCAAATAGAAAGCCATCATGGACATCGAAACCTTCCTGCAAAACGAATCCAGCCATCCCGCCGACTACCGCTGCGGCTTCGTCGCCATCGTCGGCCGCCCCAACGTCGGTAAATCCACGCTGATGAACCACCTTATCGGGCAAAAAATCAGCATCACCAGCAAAAAAGCCCAAACCACGCGCAACCGCGTTACCGGCATTTACACCGACGACACCGCCCAATTCGTTTTCGTCGATACGCCCGGCTTCCAAACCAAACACCGCAACGCCCTGAACGACCGCCTCAATCAAAACGTAACCGAAGCGTTGAGCGGCGTCGACGCCGTCGTTTTCGTCGTCGAAGCCATGCGCTTTACCGATGCCGACCGTATCGTAATGAAACAACTGCCGACAAACACGCCCGTCATCCTCGTTATCAACAAAATCGACAAAAACAAAGCGGGCAGCAGCGGTTTGCAGGAATTTATCGACCAAATCAGCGCAGAATTCAAATTTGCAGGGCATGAAACCGTCAGCGCCAAACACGGATTGGGCATCGCCAACCTGCTCGCGCGCCTCAGACCTTACCTGCCCCAAAGCGTGCCGATGTATCCGGAAGAAATGGTGACCGACCGTTCCAGCCGTTTCCTCGCCACCGAAATCGTGCGCGAAAAACTGTTCCGTTACCTCGGCGAAGAGCTGCCCTACGCCATGAATGTGGAAATCGAACAATTCGAAGAAGAGGAAAACGGCCTCTACCGAATCTACATCGCCGTATTGGTCGATAAAGACAGCCAAAAAGCCATATTAATCGGCAAAGGCGGGGAAAAACTGAAAAAAATCTCCACCGAAGCCCGCCTCGATATGGAAAAACTGTTTGATACCAAAGTGTTTTTAAAGGTTTGGGTCAAGGTCAAATCAGGCTGGGCGGACGACGTGCGCTTCCTCAGGGAATTGGGTTTATAGGTCGTCTGAAAATACAGTCTCAAATAAACAAAAGGTCGTCTGAAAACAAGCATTGCAAGTTTTCAGACGACCTTTTTTATGGTTAAGCAATCAGTTCTTCATCGACTGCACCGGCGCGGGAATCCTGCCTCCTCGGTTGACAAACACTTCGCACGAACCTTCTTTGACCGGCATCACGGGCGCGTAACCCAGCAGGCCGCCAAACTCGACGCTGTCGCCGACGGTTTTGCCCGTTACCGGAATAATGCGCACGGCGGTGGTTTTGCTGTTGATCATGCCGATGGCGGCTTCGTCGGCGATGATGCCGGAAATGGTATGAGCAGGCGTATCACCGGGTACGGCAATCATGTCCAACCCGACCGAGCAGACAGCGGTCATTGCTTCGAGTTTGTCCAGCGTCAGCACGCCTGCTTCAGCAGCGGCAATCATGCCTTCGTCTTCGGAAACGGGGATAAACGCGCCGCTCAAACCGCCAACCGCACTGGAAGCCATCATGCCGCCTTTTTTCACGGCATCGTTCAGCAATGCCAAGGCAGCCGTCGTGCCGTGCGTACCGCAGACGCTTAAACCCATTTCTTCAAGGATGCGCGCCACCGAGTCGCCGACGGCGGGGGTCGGTGCCAGCGATAAATCGAGAATGCCGAACGGGATGCCCAGTATTTTCGAGGCTTCGCGGCCGATGAGTTCGCCCACGCGGGTGATTTTGAAGGCGGTTTTCTTCACGACTTCGGCAACTTCGGTCAGGCTGACCGCGTCTGAATTTTCCAACGCGGCTTTGACCACGCCCGGTCCCGATACGCCGACGTTGATGACGGCGTCCGCTTCGCCCGCACCGTGAAACGCACCCGCCATAAACGGATTGTCTTCCACCGCGTTGCAGAACACGACGATTTTGGCGCAGCCGAAACCTTCGGGCGTGATTTCAGCCGTGCGCTTGATGGTTTCGCCCGCCAATCTGACCGCATCCATATTGATGCCCGCGCGCGTGCTGCCGATATTGATGGAGCTGCACACAATGTCAGTGGTCTTCATCGCTTCGGGAATGGAGCGGATTAACACCTCGTCTGAAGGCGACATGCCTTTTTGCACAAGAGCGGAAAAGCCACCGATAAAAGACACGCCGATGGCTTTGGCTGCTTTGTCCAAAGTCTGTGCCACGCTGACGTAAGACTCGGCTTTGGTCGCCGCCGCGATTTGGGCAATTGGCGTGACGGAAATACGCTGATTCACAATCGGCACGCCGTATTTGGCAGACAGGTGTTTCGCCGTAGCGACCAAATCTTTGCCGACAGTGGTGATTTTGTTGTAAATGTTTTGGTTCAACACATCGATGTCGGTGCTGATACAGTCGTGCAAATCAATGCCTATGGTAATGGTGCGGACGTCGAAATGCTGGTCGGCAACCATTTTGACGGTTTCAAGTATCTCATTACTGTGGAAATTGTTCATGGGACTCGGCCTTTCTTGCAGGTCGTCTGAAAAATATTTTTAGACGACCTTCGATTAGACTTTAAGCTTGACATACATATGCTCTTGCGTGCCTTCAGCAGTTTTTCGCATCTCGTAATCAAACACATCAGAATATTTTTTTACTAAATCGGTAAATTTCTTACAACCGTAATTACGTGGGTCAAAATCTACCTGCAAGCGTTTCCAAGTGGCACCGAATGCAGTCATAGCCATCCATTCACTATCCGCATGTTCGAAAATTTTATGTATAGTTTCCAACGGTAGTTTGTGCTCAAATTGTTCGGCAATTTTCGGTTGAGCTTGAGCATTTTCGGGCGAGACTGTTTGAATCTGTTTCTCTGCTGGTTTCTGTGGTTTATCGGTTACTGTTTCTTTTTGTGCGGGTTCAGGCATCAAGTTTTCTACATAGATAAATTGGCTGCACGCATTACGGAAAGCTTCAGGCGTTTGCTTTTTGCCGAAACCGTAAACTGTTACACCTTGTTCCTTCAACCGGATAGCCAGTGCAGTAAAGTCACTATCACTAGATACCAAACAAAAACCATCAAAACGGCCGGTATAGAGTAAATCCATCGCATCAATAATCATAAAACCGTCAGTGGCATTTTTACCTGTGGTGTAGGCGAATTGCTGCATAGGTTTGATAGCATGCTCATTAATGACAGCTTTCCATTTACCGTTGTCACCAACAAAGTTGCCATAGATGCGTTTTACCATTGCTTCACCGAATTTAGTTGTTTCTTCTAAAATCGCATCAATGGTTTGCGCTGACGCATTATCAGCATCAATTAAAACAGCCAGCCGTGCAGATTTCTCTTCAGCTACATTAAAACTAATTTTATTTTTTGACATAATTTTAGAGTTCCTAAAATCAAATGCGGTGCATGGCTTGGAAGATTTCTTCATTTTGCATACGGATATCGAGCGCGAGTTTTTTGCTCTCTTCCGCAAACAAATCCAGCATTTCCTGCCGCGATTTGGGGCATTTCGAGGTATCCACCAAGATAATCATGGTGAAGAAATCGTCCATCAGCTGCTGGCTGATATTGAGGATGTTGATTTGGTTTTCCGCCAAAATTCTGGAAACGTCGTACACGATGCCGACGCGGTCTTTGCCGATGACAGTGATGACTGAATTATTCATAAGTCAGGGTCCTTGTAGGGGTCGTCTGAAAAATTGATTCGGGAAATTATAACATTGCTTTAGAATAAGATGGTTTGGATTGTTGACAATTTTTAGGCTGTATCGGTTTGGTCGGCTGCTTATTGAATAGGATGGGCAGAGGATAATCGGCTGGTTTGTAATCTCAAGATTTTTGATAAACCGATATTAATTTGTTCAAATGCGTATGCAAACAGACGCACCTAAATGCAGCAATTTGCGTATAATGGCGCAAATTCCGATTAACCGATTCATGTAAATAAGGATTACACCATGACCTCTATCCACGACCAAATTAAAGAAGTTGTTACCACCCACCGCGTTGTTTTGTTTATGAAGGGTACGAAGCAGTTTCCGCAATGCGGCTTTTCTTCACGCGCCGTGCAAATCCTCAACGCTGCGGGCTGCACTGATTACGTTACCGTGAATGTTTTGGAAAACGATGCCGTCCGCCAAGGTATCAAAGAATACAGCGATTGGCCGACCATCCCGCAACTCTACGTAAACGGAGAGTTTGTCGGCGGTTCCGATATTTTGATGGAAATGTACGAAGCAGGTGAGCTGCAAGAATTGCTGAAAGCTTGATTTGCCTGATACGGAATCATGAAGAGGTCGTCTGAAATATTTCAGACGACCTCTTTTCATTTTAACCAAGACTCAAGAGGGGTTTATTCCTCGGGACGTTCGCCGTCGGTGTCGTCCAGTTTGCCTTCGGTGATATCGATGTTGATGCCCACGGCGGCACGGATTTTGGCATCGATTTCGTTGGCGATTTCGGGATTTTCTTTCAGCCAGACGCGGACGTTGTCTTTGCCTTGTCCGATTTTGGCGCCGTTGTAGCTGTACCATGCGCCTGATTTTTCAACGATGTCGTATTTGACGCCGAGGTCGATCAGTTCGCCTTCCCAGCTTACGCCTTCGCCGTACAGGATATCGAATTCGGCTTGGCGGAATGGAGGGGCGACTTTGTTTTTGATGACTTTGACTTTGGTTTCGTTGCCGATGACGTCGTCGCCTTTTTTGATTTGTCCGGTGCGGCGGATGTCGAGGCGGACGGAGGCGTAGAATTTGAGGGCGTTACCGCCGGTGGTGGTTTCGGGACTGCCGAACATCACGCCGATTTTCATACGGATTTGGTTGATGAAGACGACCAGTGTGTTGGTGCGTTTGATGTGGCCGGTCAGTTTGCGCAGGGCTTGGCTCATCAGGCGGGCTTGCAGGCCGACGTGGCTGTCGCCCATTTCGCCTTCGATTTCGGCTTTGGGTACGAGGGCGGCTACGGAGTCGACAACGACCATGTCCACGCCGCCGGAACGTACCAGCGTGTCGCAGATTTCCAGAGCCTGCTCGCCGGTATCAGGTTGGGATAGGTAGAGTTCTTCTACTTTAACGCCGAGTTTGCGGGCGTAAACGGGGTCGAAGGCGTGTTCGGCGTCGATAAAGGCGCAGATGCCGCCGTTTTTCTGGCATTGGGCGATGGCTTCGAGGCAGAGCGTGGTTTTACCGGAGGATTCGGGGCCGAAGATTTCGACGACGCGGCCGCGCGGCAGACCGCCGACGCCGAGCGCCAAGTCCACACCGAGCGAGCCGGTGGAGATGACGTCAAGGTTTTCTTCTTGCTGGCTGCCGTCCATTTTCATGATGGAACCTTTGCCGAAGTTTTTTTCAATTTGGGCAAGGGCGGCGGCTAGGGCTTTGCTTTTTTCGTCTGACATAGTGTTGGTCTCGTTTGATGTTGATGAATTTAGCTAAGAATTTGTTTAGCTATTATCTCATAAATTAAGAAAAAGTATAGTTTATTTCGATTTTATTTTGAAGCGTAGGCGGGCTTACTCGGAAGATTTTAAATAACTATTTGTTTTTAATAAAATTAAATATTTTCTAGTTTTTGATAGTATCAGTGTTGCAGATTTTATTTGTTGCAGAGGTCGTCTGAAAATCAGCGACTGTTTTCAGACGACCCCTTGCCCAATCCAATCACTTGCACACGGCGGATACTTTGATTTCGACCGCCCATTCCGGTTTGGCGAGTTTGGCTTCGATGCAGGCGCGGGCCGGGGCGCGGCCGGGGGCTGTCCAGGCATCCCAGGCTTCGTTCATGGCGGCGTAGTCGTTCATATCGGTCAGGAAGATGGTGGCTTCGAGGATGTGTGCTTTGTCGGAGCCGCATTCTTCAAGCCAGCGGTCGATTTGCGCCAAAACGTTTTCGGTCTGGGCTTTGGCATCGGCTTCGGGATTTTCGGGAACCATGCCTGAGAGGAAGACGAATCCTCCGGCGCAGACGGCTTCGGAGTAGCGTTCGGTGGTACCGAGGTATCGGATATTCATTTGATATTCCTTGAGGTTGGGCGCACGGGGCATTCTGTCCTGTTGTTGGATTTCGGTTTGCCTGATGGGGTCAGAACGAGACGGCGGATATTGGGCAGGGGCTTATGGTAACATTCAGCTTGATTGTCTGCCACAGCAGGCGGGCGGTTTTGTTGTTTTTGAAAAGATGCGGAAACTATTTTTACGCGTCATTGTCATATTGGTTTTAGGTCGTCTGAATATTATTGGAACTGCATCATGAGCAAAAATACCGATTATCCGGTTACTCCTGCCGTCCGTTTCTTGCGTACACATCAAATTGATTTTGAGCCTTATATTTATGTTTATGAGGAACACGGCGGGACAGGGCAGTTTGCCGAGTTGTTCGGTGTGGACGAGCATCAGGTGGTCAAAACCATCGTGCTGCAAAACGAAGCGAAGAAAGGGCTGGTCGTCGTGATGCACGGCGACAAGCAGATTTCCACCCGCAATCTGGCTCGCGATTTGGGCATGAAACACATCGAGCCTGCCGATCCGAAACAGGCAAACAAATGGACGGGCTATCTGGTGGGCGGGACGACGCCTTTCGGTATGAAAACCCGGTTGCCTGTGTATGTTGAAAAAAGTATTTGGGATTTGGAGAAAGTTTATATCAACGGCGGCAAACGCGGATTCATCATCGGTGTCAGTCCGCAGGCTTTGCGGGCTTTGAATCCGCAGGATGTACAGGTCGCCGTCTAAAGGGATGCAAAACGGTTTTAAGTCGGGAAACGCAGATTCGGGCAAATTTGAAGGTTTTATAAAAAGAACACAATGCCTGATTTTATATCTGTTTTCATTCTGTCAAACAGCCTGTTGCCGTGATTTCACGGTATCGGGCTTTGGCAAACACAAACCAAAGAGGCACACCCTAATATGGAAAACCGTAATTTTTATGAAATTCTCGGCATTTCGGCGGATGCGGACATTGCAGAAATCAGAAAAGCCTATCGTGATTCGGCAATGAAATACCATCCCGATCGTAATCCCGGCAATCCCGAAGCGGAAGAGCGTTTTAAGGAAATCCGTCAGGCTTACGATACGCTGGTCGATCCCGAACGTCGGGCATGGTACGACGAGTCGCTCCGTGAATTCAGCGGTAGAAGCGGGCAGACCGCCAGCCAGCAGACCGGTAGCGAGCATACGGCGGAAGCGCCGCGCCAAGACGGCGACCGGACTTACGTGATGGCGATGTATGCCTTGTTTGCCTTGGCATTTGCGACCTTGGTAATGCCTGTTGCCGGCATCGTTTTGGCGTATGTAAAACGTGGCGATATGGGCGACTCGGTTTATAATAACCATGCAGACTATCTGATTAAAACCTTCTGGGGCGGTCTGGCGGGGTTTGTTTTGAGTAAAATCACCGCGTTTATCGGCATCGGCTCTGTGTTGCTGTTTTTGGTATCGGTTTGGTTTGCTTACCGTCTGGCGGCAGGTTTCGTCAGACTGATGGACAACAAGCGTATGTCTTTGGATACTTGGTTCTAAGCGCAACCGCCCGCCTTGTTTTCAGACGACCTTCGCATCCCGGGGTCGTCTGAAATTTTTGTATGGGTCGTTTGCGGGAAACTAAATATCAAAACAGGACACCAAGAAGGTCGTCTGAAAATTTGTCCACGCATCCGACACATTCAATCAAAGGAAAAACATGATTTATTTATTGGCAAGCATACTGTGCAGCGTGTCTGTGTTGGTATTGCTCAAATTGGCGCGTAAGAACAAAATCGACGTCGCGCAGGCGGTGGCGGTGAACTACATCGTCGCAGTGGCGTTGACGGCTTGGGTGTTGAAACCCGATTTGAGCAACCTGAAAGCCTTTTTGCCGACTTGGTGGCTGTTTGGCGCGCTGGGCGTGCTGCTGCCTTCGGTGTTTGTGATTATGGGCAAGGCGGTCGATGCGGCGGGTATCGTCAAGTCCGATGCGGCGCAACGTTTGTCTTTGATACTGCCGATTATTTCCGCGTTCGTCATTTTTGGCGAAGCGTTGACCGAAGGGCGGCTGATAGGCATCGTTTTGGCGTTTGTGGCTCTGTTCTGCCTGTTGTGGAAAGCCGACGGCGGCAAGAAATCGGGCGGATTGGGTACGCAAATCACGTTGCTTGCGGGCGTTTGGGCGGGCTACGGCATCATCGACATCCTCTTCAAACAGCTTGCCAAAAGCGGTACGGCGTTTTCCGGCAACCTCTTGGTCGCCTTCAGCCTCGCCGGTATTTTGATGTTCGGCTACCTTTTCTCCCAATCGACCAAATGGACGAAAGAAGGCATTATCGGCGGCATCGTCTTGGGCGGTTTGAATTTCGCCAACATCGTTACCTACATCACCGCCCACCAAATGATGAAAGACAACCCGACGCTGGTCTTCGCAGGCATGAACATCGGCGTCATTGTTTTGGGAACGCTGGTCGGCGCGATGGCGTTTAAAGAAAAAATCAGCAGCATCAACGCCGCAGGCATCAGCGTCGCCGTCTGCGCCATCGCCTGTTTGTTTTACTGGCCGCAGATACGGGGACTGGTCGGTATGTAAGCATGTAAAAGGTCGTCTGAAAAAGGTTTCAGACGACCTTTTACCTTTCGGGTGGGAGTGTTTTTCCTGCTTTGATAACAACGGCGCATTTGCAGCTAGACAACCCATGCAAAACGGTCTAATGTTCCGCCTGCATATGCACATTACTTGATAAACCAACGAATGAGAAGGTAAGAGAAATGACTGTCCGTATCGAACACGATTTGCTGGGCGACCGCGAAATCCCCGCCGAGGCGTATTGGGGCATCCATACTTTGCGCGCGGTGGAGAACTTTAAAATTTCCAATCAAAAAATTTCCGACGTGCCGCAGTTTGTCCGCAGCATGGTGATGGTGAAAAAAGCGACCGCGCAGGCAAACGGCGAACTGGGCGCGGTGAAGCCCGAAATCGCCGCCGCCATCGAAAAGGCTTGCGACGAAGTGTTGCTCAAAGGCCGCTGCCTCGACCAATTCCCGTCCGACGTGTATCAGGGCGGCGCGGGGACTTCGGTCAACATGAACACCAACGAAGTCATCGCCAACCTTGCTTTGGAAGTGTTGTGCTACGAGAAAGGCCGCTACGACATCGTCAATCCGATGGACCATGTGAACGCCAGCCAGTCCACCAACGATGCGTATCCGACCGGCTTCAGGCTGGCGGTGTATTACAGTGTCGGCGAACTGCTGGAAAAACTGGCGTTGCTGAAAGACGCGTTTGCCGCCAAAGCCGATGAGTTTAAAGATGTTTTGAAAATGGGGCGCACCCAGCTTCAAGATGCCGTGCCGATGACGGCGGGGCAGGAGTTTCAGTCTTTCCAAGTGTTGCTGGAAGAAGAGATTTTGAATCTGAACCGCACGCGCGCCCTGCTGTTGGAAGTCAACTTGGGCGCAACCGCCATCGGCACGGGTGTGAACACGCCGAAAGGCTACGCGGCTTTGGCGGTGAAAAAATTGTCCGAAGTCAGCGGCTTGGATTGCAAACTGACCGAAAACCTGATTGAAGCGACTTCCGACTGCGGCGCGTATGTGATGGTACACGGCGCATTGAAACGCACGGCGGTGAAATTATCGAAAATCTGTAACGACTTGCGCCTCTTGTCGTCCGGCCCGCGCGCCGGTTTGAAAGAGATTAACCTGCCGGAAATGCAGGCAGGTTCGTCAATTATGCCCGCCAAAGTCAACCCCGTGATTCCCGAAGTGGTCAACCAAGTCTGCTTCAAAGTCATCGGCAACGACACCACCATCACCTTCGCCGCCGAAGCGGGGCAGTTGCAATTAAACGTGATGGAGCCGGTCATCGCGCAATGTATGTTTGAAACCATCTCTCTCTTGGGCAACGCTGCGGTAAACCTTGCCGAAAAATGCGTCAAAGGCATTACCGTCAACCGCGAAATCTGCGAACGCTATGTGTTCAACTCCATCGGCCTGGTCACTTACCTGAACCCGTATATCGGCCATGAAAACGGCGATTTGGTCGGCAAAATCTGCGCCCAAACCGGCAAAGGCGTGCGCGAAGTCGTGCTCGAACGCGGCCTGTTGAGCGAAGCGGAACTCGACCGCATCCTGTCACCCGAAAACTTGATGAACCCGCATTTGTAAGATAGGGCATAAAGAAAAGGTCGTCTGAAAACGGAATTTCCGTTTCAGACGACCTTTTTTTATAGTGGATTAAATTTAAGTCAGGACAAGACGACGAAGCCGCAGACAGTACAGATAGTACGGCAAGGCAAGGCAACGCCGTACTGGTTTAAAGTTAAGCCACTATATTTGTTCAAATTCTTATTTCAACATTAAAATCGCAGCCACCGCCGCAGCCGTGACTACTAAGGCGGCAATCAGTTTGGCGGCGGAAGCAAATTTCAAGGCAACGGTTTGCCCCTCGATATGCTTGTAGCCGCTGATCATCGGGTGGATCAAATCTTTTTTCTTCAGAAACTTATACGCCAAGACCGTAACGATGTGTAATCCTGCCAATGCTGCCAGCAGGTTGAAGAAATTGACGTGGATTTTGCGCATCAGGCTGCCCGTGTCCGAGCTGACCAAATGGTTCAGATAGCCGCTGTCGGTAAACGTGTTTTCATCGGCGGCAAACAAGCCCGTCGTCGCTTGCAGCAAAACCGCCGCAATCAGCGCAATGACCATCAGCGCGCCCAAAGGGTTGTGTCCGGGCTGTTCGTTTTCCGTCAGGCTGCCTTGCAGGTAGCGGCGGATGGACGATGGCCCACGCACGAATTGCGAAAACCGAGCCGTATCGCTGCCCCACAAGCCCCAACACAGGCGGAAGACAATCAGCCCCGCCACCAGCAGTCCGCAGCGCAAGTGCCAAACCAGCATCCCGCCGCCTGCCTGCGCGCTGTACCACATAAATCCGACCGACAAGACCAAGAGCCAGTGAAACAGGCGCGTTGGCAAATCCCAGACTTTGACTTTTTGTTTCATTAAATATTCCTTGTTGTGCGGTTGTAGTGTTCCTATACGGGGCGGTAGAATCGTGAAAACAACAGTCGATAAAAGACATCCTCTTTTCGCCACGCATCCGCTATTTTATCCCAAACTCAGGCAGATTGATGATGACCCCGTCCTATACGCTCCCCGATACGCCCGATTTTTTTCAGACGACCTCGCAATTTCCCGACGTATTCACCCCGCGCCAAGCGGAGTCGCACAAAGGGACATACGGCACGCTCGCCGTCGTCGGCGGCGCATCGGGCATGAGCGGAGCCGTTGTTCTCGCTTCTACCGCCGCGATTTATCAAGGCAGCGGCAAAGTGTGGGCGGGCTTCAATCAAACTGCCTTGCCCTTCGCCGTCATCCCCGAACGCCCCGAAATCATGCTGGCAACTGCCGAAGACCTGCTGAAATGCAAGGACATCAGCGCATGGGCGGTCGGCTGCGGCATGGGTTTGGACGAAACTGCCGACTCAATCTTAAATATCGTGTTGACGCAAAATCAGGACGCACCGCTGCTGCTCGATGCCGACGCACTGACTTTGCTGGCAAGGTCGCATCCTGAAACCCGCGAAGCCGCACAAAAACGCAGCAATCTGGTTCTGACCCCGCATCCCGCCGAAGCCGCCCGCCTGCTCGGTATATCCACCCAAGCCGTTCAGCAAAATAGAATGTCCGCCGTCCAAACCATCAGCGCAACGTTCCAAGCCGTAACCGTCCTAAAAGGACACCATACACTGGTCGCCGCGCCCGACGGCACGGTCTATACCAACCCAAGCGGCAACGCCGGACTTGCCACCGCAGGCAGCGGCGACGTTTTAAGCGGCATCATTGGCAGCCTGCTCGCGCAAGGCATCCCGCCGTTCCAAGCCGCTTGCGCCGGCGTATGGCTGCACGGCGCAGCGGCGGATGTCATCAAACACTCGACAGGCGTGGAAGCTGGTATGCTCGCAGGCGAAATCGCACCTGCGGCCAGATGGTTGAGGAATCGGCTGATGATGGATAACACAAAAGGTTGAAAGAAGAGGTCGTCTGAAAACGAGGTTGGCGCTGTATCTTTGTTTTCAGACGACCATTTGTAAATATTCAACATTTGTGTCGGAATTTAAAATCTCTTTGATGTTTCCTGTGTAGATAATCCAAATCAAGTGAAAAAGGAAAACCATGCAGTCCAAATTTATCCACCACCAAGGCGCGAGCCTGCATTACCAAATCGGCGGCAAGGAATCCGCCTCCATCATGGTCTTGCTTCACGGCGGTTTCGGCTCGATTGTCGACTTTGAACCGTTGCTGCCGCGCCTGTTGCAACACTACCGCGTGATTGCCGTCGATACGCGCGGACACGGACGCTCTACGCTCGGCACTACCGCATTGACCTATGCTCAAGCAGCCGATGATGTGCGCCAAATCCTGCGCAACGAAAGCGTGGAAAATTACAGTCTGTTCGGTTTCAGCGACGGAGGAATAACTGCTTACCGTCTTGGTGCGGAAGATGAAAATGTTGAGAAAATCATCACGGTAGGCGCAGAGTGGCATCAAAAACATTTGAATCGCGTAAAGTCGATGTTTGAAGCGCTGAACCTTAATATTGTAGAAGAAAAACTGTCGGAACAGCTTGCCGCTTATCAGGCAGCCAATCCCGAACCCGATGCCGAAAAATGGATTGCAGCATTGAAAGCCATGTGGCTGGACGAAAGCGCAAGCGGTTATCCCAACGAAAGCGTCCGTGAAATCACAGCTAATGTCTTGGCAATACGCGGAGAAGCCGATTTTCTGCTTGCCTTCGATGATTGGGCAGAACTGAAAACCGAATTGCCCGATGTGCATCTGATGAATGTGCCGTTTGCAGCCCATGAAGCGATTAAAGAGCAGCCCGAAATCATTTGGGCGGCAGTACAGGCGTTTCAGGCATTGTAAAAGTCCGTATTGGATAAAGAGGTCGTCTGAAAACGGCTTTGGCAGGTTCGCCGAAATTGGTTTTCAGACGACCTGCCCATCCGTTTGAAATCCTCCCTCGTCCCGATTAAACTGCCGACTTGCTCTTTTACCATCATCCTTATTTTGTCCATCACACACCATGTCCAAACCGCTTATCATCCGCTGGCTTGCCGTCTGCCTGATACCCTTGGCGACGCTTGCCGTTTTCTCCGTCAATCCGCCTGAAGACGCGGCGCAACACTTAATCAACGGCATCATCCTTGCCTGCGAAGCGACGTTTCTGTTCAAATTCGTCCTTTTCGACACCATCAAGCATCATCTTAAGCAAGAGTTTGATTTGAAACGTCAAACCATGCTGCTGTTTATTCCAATCGTTTTGCTGATTGTGTATTTGTTCCACTATTTCGGCGCGTTTTAGTTTTGAAAAGGTCGTCTGAAACCGATTTCAGACGACCTCGAGTCTTTTATGAATACACATGCTTTTCCTGTTTGTTGGATTTTTTGCAACGTCATCGACAATTTCGGCGACATTGGCGTTTCCTTGCGGCTTGCCCGTGTTTTGCACCGTGAACTCGGTTGGCAGGTGCATTTGTGGACGGACGATGTGTCCGCCTTGCGTGCGCTTTGTCCCGATTTGCCCGACGTTCCCTGCGTTCATCAGGATATTCATGTCCGCACTTGGCATTCTGACGCGGCAGACATTGATACTGCGCCCGTTCCCGATGTCGTCATCGAAACTTTTGCCTGCGACCTGCCTGAAAATGTGTTGCACATCATCCGCCGACACAAGCCGCTTTGGCTGAATTGGGAATATTTGAGCGCGGAAGAAAGCAATGAAAGGCTGCACCTGATGCCTTCGCCGCAGGAGGGTGTTCAAAAATATTTTTGGTTTATGGGCTTCAGCGAAAAAAGCGGCGGGTTGATACGCGAACGCGATTACCGCGATGCCGTCCGTTTCAATAGCGAAGCCATGCGAGAGTGGCTGATGCTTCCTGAAAAAAATGCCCCCGAATGGCTGCTTTTCGGCTATCGGAGCGATGTTTGGGCGAAGTGGCTGGACATGTGGCAACAGGCAGGCAGCCCGCTGACCCTGCTGCTGGCTGGGACGCAAATCATCGACAGCCTCAAACAAAGCGGCGTCATTCCGCAAAACGCCCTGCAAAACGACGGCGATGTTTTTCAGACGACCTCAGTCCGCCTCGTCAAAATCCCTTTCGTGCCGCAACAGGATTTCGATAAACTGCTGCACCTCGCCGACTGCGCCGTGATACGCGGCGAAGACAGTTTCGTCCGCGCCCAGCTTGCCGGCAAACCCTTCTTTTGGCACATCTACCCGCAAGACGAGCATGTCCATCTCGACAAACTCCACGCCTTTTGGGATAAGTCACACGACTTCTACACGCCCGAAACCGCCTCGGCACACCGCCGCCTTTCAGACGACCTCAACGGAGGAGAGGCTTTATCTGCAACACAACGCCTCGAATGTTGGCAAATCCTGCAACAACACCAAAACGACTGGCGGCAAGGCGCGGAGGACTGGAGCCGTCATCTTTTTAAGCAACCTTCCGCCCCCGAAAAACTCGCCGCCTTTATTTCAAAGCTTAAAAAAATACGCTAAAATAGCGCGTTTATTTACAACCGATTTGATTGGACAATACATGAAAACAGCACAAGAACTGCGCGCCGGCAACGTATTCATGGTCGGCAACGATCCTATGGTCGTTCAAAAAACCGAATACATCAAAGGCGGCCGCTCTTCCGCCAAAGTCAGCATGAAACTGAAAAACCTGCTGACCGGTGCCGCTTCCGAAACCATTTACAAAGCCGACGACAAATTCGACGTCGTCATCCTGTCCCGCAAAAACTGTACTTACAGCTACTTTGCCGACCCTATGTACGTCTTCATGGACGAAGAATTCAACCAATACGAAATCGAAGCCGACAACATCGGCGACGCGTTGAAATTCATCGTTGACGGCATGGAAGACCAATGCGAAGTAACCTTCTACGAAGGCAACCCCATTTCTGTCGAGCTGCCTACCATCATCGTACGCGAAGTTGAATACACCGAGCCTGCCGTTAAAGGCGATACTTCCGGCAAAGTGATGAAAACCGCGCGTCTGGTCGGCGGCACTGAAATCCAAGTGATGTCTTACATCGAAAACGGCGACAAAGTCGAAATCGATACCCGTACCGGCGAATTCCGCAAACGCGCTTAAGCATCAGCGGCAGTTAAAAATAAAAGGTCGTCTGAAAACTGAACTGCACCCCAAAAGTTGGACATCCC
>NZ_KV800942.1:0-232 GCF_001810355.1 Neisseria sp. HMSC074B07
GCACCGATGAGGAAGGCTATATCGAGAAACTGCAGATTACCCCCGCCAATACCCATGAGTGCAATCACCTGTCGCCTTTGCTGGGAGGCATTGCCGAAGGTACGACCGTCTATGCCGATAAAGGCTACGACAGTGCGGAAAACCGGCAACACCTGAAAGAGCATCGGTTGTTAGACGGCATTATGCGCAAAGCCTGCCGCACCCGTCCGCTGACGGAAGCGCAAACCAAACG
>NZ_KV800943.1:0-290 GCF_001810355.1 Neisseria sp. HMSC074B07
TCGCCATGTTGTTCATGCTGTTCGAAGGCATACCAAATGCCTTCTTCCTCACACAGACGGTTGATAAAAGCGAAGTCGCTTTCGAGATACTGGGTCACATACTCGCGGACGGTGTAGCTGCGGCTTTTTTGGAAACGGTAGTCGACACCGGAGAAACCGTGGTGCTTGAAGACGGCGGCAACGATGTCGGGGACGGTTTGGTTTTGAAACAGTCGGGAGGATTGGAAATGTTTTAAAGCCGCGAAACGCGGCTCTAAAACAAAGCGGTAAACGGTTTCATCCTTGGATAC
>NZ_KV800944.1:0-25004 GCF_001810355.1 Neisseria sp. HMSC074B07
GAGGGGATGTCCAACTTTTGGGGTGCAGTTCAAATCCAGATTCGGGTTTCAGACGACCTTTTGTGTTGAGTGGCATTCTGATGAATGTTTGCCGTTGCAGGCGAATAAACGGTCAGAGGCTTGCCTTTGGGAAAGATTAAACGGTTTTTAGAAGATTCATGATGCCAAAGGGGGAGGTAATTTTGTTATACGGTATTTGCCAGCATGGTTAACGCATAAGGTTCCAAGCCATTTTGACGGCAATCAGCAGCAGCATGATGCCGAAGGAGATTTTGAGCTGGCGGGCGGGGAGTTTGTGCGCGGCTTTGACGCCGATTGGGGCGAAAATCATGGTGGCGATGCTGAGGATGGCGACGGCGGGCAGATAGAGAAAGCCGCCGGAGCCGTGGGGCAGGTCGGGAACGTTCCAGCCGGTAACGAGATAGCCGATTGTGCCGGCGAGCGCAATCGGCCAGGCAAGGCCGGAAGATGTGCCGATGGCGTGGTGGGCAGGAAAGTTGCAATACATCAGGAAGGGGACGGACAGCGAGCCGCCGCCGATGCCGACCCAGCTTGAAGCTGCGCCGAACAATGTACCGACTGCGCTCAGACCAGGCAGGGCGGGCAGGTGGCGCGAGGCTTTGGGTTTGGAGTCGGTCAGAGTTTTGAGGGCGACAAGGGTTAGGAATGAGATGAAGAAGATTTGCAGGGCGCGGGTAGGCATGTATTTGGCGGTTACCGCGCCGATTAGTACGCCGAATATCATGGAAGGGGTCATACGGCGGACAGTCTGCCAGTCGATGGCGCTTTTTTTGTGCTGCGCGTACATGCTGGAGAAGGTGGTGAACACCATTACGGCGAAGGATGTGCCGATGGCGAGATGTTGGGCGTAGGGATGGCTGCTGATGCCTTGCAATTGCAGTGTCCACAAGACGACGGGGACAACCAGCGTACCGCCGCCTACGCCGAACAATCCTGCAATAAAGCCCGCCGCGCTTCCGACGGCGAGCAGGGCGAGGATAATATCCCAAGTCCACATTTTTCAGACGACCTTTTTGTTCCTGCGGCGTTTTTTCAGCCAACGCCGTGCCGCCATAATGTAGCCGGAGAGACTGTACCCCAAGAAGAAGAGGAATAAGACGAGGGCGGGCTTCCATGTGATTAAGAGGAGGATCAATACGGCGAGTACCATGCCCATAAACGGGACTTGGCGGCGGATGTTGATTTCTTTAAAGCTCCAAAACGGGATTTGGACAATCATGGAAATGCCGGCGAAAAGCGTGATGCCCAATGCCCACCAATGTACGCCGGGGAAGCGTTCGACGCTGTGGTTGACCCAAATCAGACCGACAATCAACGCGGCGGCGGTCGGGCTGGGGACGCCGATAAACCAGCGTTTATCGACTTTGCCGATAAGCGTGTTGAAGAGGGCGAGGCGCAGGGCGGCGCAGGCGCAGTAGATGAAGGCGACGGAATAACCGATTTTGCCGAACTGCGAAAGTTGCCATTTGTAAATAATCAATGCAGGTGCAACGCCGAAACTGACCATGTCGGCAAGGCTGTCGAGCTGTTCGCCGAATGCGCTTTGGCTGTTGGTCAGCCGCGCCACGCGCCCGTCCATGCCGTCGAGCAGCATGGAGAGGAATACTGCGATCGCCGCTATTTCAAAGTGCTTGTGCATGGATTGGGTGATGGCGAAGAAGGCGCAGAACAGGGCGGCGATGGTGAAGGAGTTGGGCAGCAGGTAGATACTGTTGCGGCGCAATGAATTGCGTTGCAGGTTTTGAGGGTTTTGCGTATTGTCCATAAGCGTTCGATGATGCTGTACGAAGCAGATTTAGGGATTATACCGTATCGTGACCGCCTGACAATTTAATAACGATGGTATTTTTTTATGGCGGCGCGGTTCTGTAACTTGGGTGATGAAAAAGGTCGTCTGAAAACCTTTCGAGGTTTCAGACGACCTTTTGTTTAAGCTGTCATCAGCTCAGTTTGCCGTGGCATTGTTTGTATTTCAGGCCGCTGCCGCAAGGGCAGGGGTCGTTGCGGTGGACGACTTGGCCTTGGGCGGCAAGTGCTTCGGGGCTGAAATCCGTTCCGTCGGGATCGAACGCTTCGGTAACCAAATTGGTTTGGGATTGTCCGAGCAGTTCTTCCATGTCGGGCGCTTCGGAGTGGATGGTTTGGATGCCGACGGGTGCGGGTTCGGCAATTTCTTCTACATCGGTGTTGCGCTCGATTTGGACGGAGGTCAAGAGGGCGGCGGTTTGATGCTTGATGCCGCGCCACAGGTTTTCAAACATGGCGAAGGCTTCGCGTTTGTATTCCTGTTTCGGATTTTTCTGTGCATAGCTGCGCAGGTGGATGCCTTGGCGCAGGTAGTCCATGGCGGCAAGGTGTTCGCGCCATTGCAGGTCGATGACTTGCAGCATGACGTTGCGTTCGAAATCCACCATCGGTTTTTTACCGACCAGCTCGACTTTGGCCGCGTATTCTTCTTCCACGCGTTTAATCAGGCGCTCTTTAATGTCCTGATTGTCCAAAGTGGTGTCTGCTTTGAGCCATGCTTGGATGTCTTCGTACAGGCGGAATTCGGCGGCAAGCTGGCTTTCGAGTGCGGGGATGTCCCATTGCTCTTCCATGCTGTCGGGCGGTATGTACAAATCGACCAAATCGCTGATGACTTCTTCGCGGATACCTTTAGTCAGGTCGCTGACGTCTTTGCTGTTGAGGATTTCGTTGCGTTGGTGGTAGATGACTTTACGTTGGTCGTTGGCAACGTCGTCGTATTCCAATACTTGTTTGCGCATGTCGAAGTTGCGGCCTTCGACTTTGCGTTGTGCGCCTTCGATTTGACGGGTCAACATGCCGTGTTCGATGGCGACGCCGCGTTCCGGCGCAAGGCGGTTGAGGATGGCGGCGGCACGATCGAGCGCGAAGAGGCGTAGCAGAGGATCTTCAAATGAGAGATAGAAGCGGCTGGAGCCGGGGTCTCCCTGACGGCCTGCGCGTCCGCGCAATTGGTTGTCGATACGGCGGCTTTCATGGCGTTCGGTACCGATGATGTGTAGACCGCCTGCTGCGACCACTTGGTCGTGTTCTGCCTGCCAGCCGTTTTCAAGGGCGGCGATTTGTGCAGCTTTTTCTTCGTCGCTCAGGTTTTCGTTGGACTGGATGGCTTCGATTTGGTGCTTGAGGTTGCCGCCGAGGACGATGTCGGTACCGCGGCCCGCCATGTTGGTGGCGACGGTAATGGCACCGACTTTACCGGCTTGGGCGACAATCAGGGCTTCGCGTTCGTGTTCTTTAGCGTTGAGGACGTTGTGCGGCAGTCCGGCTTTTTGCAGAAGACGGGAGACCAGCTCGGAGTTTTCGATGCTGGTGGTACCGACGAGGACGGGTTGTCCGCGTTTGTGGCATTCTTCGATGTCTTTGACGACGGCTTCGAATTTTTCTTCGGCAGAACGGAAAATCTGGTCGTTGAAGTCTTTACGCTGTACGGGGCGGTTGGTCGGGATGATGACGGTTTCGAGGTTGTAGATGCTTTGGAACTCGAAAGCCTCGGTATCGGCGGTACCGGTCATGCCGGAGAGTTTGGTGTACAGGCGGAAGTAGTTTTGGAAGGTGATGGAGGCGAGGGTTTGGTTTTCGCGTTTGATTTCCACGCCTTCTTTGGCTTCGACGGCTTGGTGCAGGCCTTCGGACCAGCGGCGGCCGGACATCAGACGGCCTGTAAATTCGTCCACGATGACGATTTCGCCGTCTTGGATGACGTAGTGTTGGTCTTTATGGAATAACGTATGCGCGCGCAATGCTGCCATGAGGTGGTGCATCAGGGCGATGTTGGCGGCGGAGTAGAGGGAGTCGTTTTCCTGCAGCAAACCCATTTGAATCAGGATTTGCTCGGCGTGTTCGTGACCCGCTTCGCTCAAGATGACTTGGTGTGCTTTTTCATCGACCCAGTAATCGCCTTCGCCTTCTTCGGTTTCTTGGCGGATGAGGTGCGCGGGAAGGCTGTTCATGATTTGGTACAGCTGGATGTTGTCATCCGCCTGACCGGAGATAATCAGCGGGGTGCGCGCTTCGTCGATCAGAATGGAGTCCACTTCGTCCACTACGGCAAAATTCAATTCGCGCTGAACTTTGTCGTATTGGTCGGTTACCATGTTGTCGCGCAGGTAGTCGAAGCCGAATTCGTTGTTGGTACCGTAGGTAATGTCAGAGCCATAGGCGTTTTGACGGTCAAACGGCTGCATATCGGCAACGATGACGCCGACGTTTAAGCCGAGGAAGTTGTAGAGCGGTTCCATAATGCCTGCGTCGCGGGCGGCGAGGTAGTCGTTGACGGTAACAACGTGCACGCCTTTGCCGGACAGGGCGTTGAGATAGACGGCAAGGGTGGCGACCAAGGTTTTACCTTCACCGGTACGCATTTCGGCGATTTTGCCGTCGTGCAGCACCATACCGCCGATAAGCTGGACGTCGAAGTGGCGCATGCCGAGTACGCGGCGGGACGCTTCGCGACAGACGGCGAAGGCTTCGACCAAAATGTCGTCCAAAGTCTGACCGTTGGCAAGACGTTGTTTGAATTCGGCTGTTTTAGCCTGTAAATCCGCATCGCTCAAGGCTTTCATTTGTTCTTCGAGTGCGTTGATTTTGGCAACGGATTTACGGTATTGTTTGAGCAGCCGGTCATTGCGGCTGCCGAAGATTTTCTTAGCAATGTTTGTCAGCATGAAATAGTTCCTGCGCCTGATATAAAATAATGGCGAAACGGGGATTTTAACACAAGCCTCGCGGCAAGGCAGTCATGCCGTTTGAAATAAAGGCAGTTTTACCGGATTTCAATCTTGATAATACAACCGTACACTTTGAAAAGGTCGTCTGAAACATATGAATTTGGAACAATTGGGCAAGCGGGATGCGCGGTTGGCCGGTTTGTTGCAGCAGTCGCAACAATGGCGCAGGCTGGATGCGGCAGTCAAACGCATCCTGCCGGCAAACCTGCACCCGCACTTTCAAACCGCCTGCATCGAAGAGGGCAGGCTGGTGTTGCTGGCGGCAAACGGTATGGCGGCTTCGCGCCTGAAAATGATATTGCCTGCGCTTGTGCCGCAGCTTCAGGATTTGAACGCGGGGATTCGGGATGTGGCGGTCAAAGTCGTGCCGAAGCCGCCAGCGCAACCCAAAGTCAACAGCCTGCATTTGAGCGGGGCGGCATTGGAGAGTTTTGATGCGGCAGCGGCAAAATTGGAAGACAAGCATCCCGAATTGGCTGCCGCGCTGGCGGAGTTGGTGCGCAAACACAGCCGATAGTTTGAAATGGTTGTGTTGTTTGTTAATTAAAGTTAAAGAGTATTTCGTATGACTGATAAAATCTAATACTAAAGAAATACGACATTAATAGTAGCCATTCTCATTTGTGTAAACTGAGGTAAAATAGCCGTTGAATTTTGGATTTGTTCGATTTGTTGTAGCAGAATATAGCTTCATTTTCATCCTTCTTTCGCTTGCGGATATGAAATCTGAAATTAGGTTCATTAATATATATTCGCAAGTTTTATTTTGTAGAACTTAACATATTCTCACCTATCATTAGGAGATACACATGAAAGCTTATTTGGCTCTGATTTCCGCTGCCGTTATCGGCTTGTCCGCTTGTTCACAAGAAGCTTCAAAACCTGCCGAAGCCTCTGCTCCGACTGCATCTGCTGCTTCCGAAGCCGCACCTGCACCTGCAGAAAGCGCACCTCCTGCCGATGCTCCTGCTTCCGGCGCGGCTTCAGCCAACTCTGCCGCAGCACCTGCCGCCGGCAACTGCGCGACTACTGTCGAAGCCAACGACGCTATGCAGTTCAACACTAAAGAAATCCAAGTCAGCAAAGCTTGTAAAGAATTCACCGTTACTCTGAAACACACCGGTACCCAACCTAAAGAAAGCATGGGTCACAACATCGTCATCGGTAAAGCCGAAGACATGGACGGTATTTTCAAAGACGGTGCCGGCGCTGCTGCAACCGACTATGTGAAAGCTGACGATGCACGCGTTGTTGCCCACACCAAACTGGTCGGCGGCGGCGAAGAAGCTTCCCTGACTCTGGATCCTGCCAAACTGGCGGGCGGCGAATACAAATTTGCCTGCACCTTCCCGGGACACGGTGCTTTGATGAACGGCAAAGTGACTTTGGTCGACTAATCCGTCCAAGCTTCAAAATACAGACAGCCTGCTTTATGCAGGCTGTTTTGTTATAAAATGGTCGTCTGAAAAGTACCCATTGAGAACACAAACATGAATCCGTTTGAAACCAAAAGCGTTACCTTTGCCGAACCGATTGAAATACTGTACGCCTGCCACGGCAAAGTGCGCCGTTTCTGCGGCCAGGTCGCCATGTTGTCGGACTATATTGCCGAAAACGGCTGCAATCGGATTGTTTTGCAAACCATCCGCCAAATCGCCCAGTATTTCAACGTTGCCGCGCCGCTGCACCATGAAGACGAAGAAGAAAACTTCTTCCCGCTCCTGCTGCAATACGCGCCGCAAGCCCAAGAAAGCGTGGACGAGCTTTTGCGCCAGCATGTGAGCCTGCATGGTAACTGGGATGCCGTGGCTGTCGAATTTGCCAAACTCGAAGCAGACAACGCCTATATCCCCGATGCGGAAGCGTTCAAACGCTTTGTGGCAGGTTACGATGTCCATTTGGCGATTGAAGAACCCTTGTTCGACATGGGCAAAACGTTTATCCCCAAAGAGAAACTGACCGAAATCGGCGAAATCATGGCGGCGCGCCGGCGCAGATAAGGTCGTTTACAGATTACCGTTTCTTCAAACAAGGCCGTCTGAAAACTTGAAAACAGAGTTTCAGACGACCCCAGTATCCCCCGTAACACAACCACGTCGTCTGAAAAGGAAGCAAACCATGCTGACGCCAAAAAGCTGCGATTTGTTCAATATCCCGTTTTTCCAGTTTGCCCAGCTCAAAAAATACCAGCCCGAGAGCATTCCGCAAATCAAAGCCGACTACAAGGAAAACTGGCAGATATGGCAGCAGCTGATACAACAGGTCGCTGCGGATTTGGGCGAACCTTTCGCCCCGCCGCATATCGAACGCTGGTGTAACGGCTGGCAGGTTCGCGCCCATTTCTTCGCCTACTTCAAATACGCCCAATACAAAAACTCCGCCGCGATTTTATCGATTTTATTGAACCGCCGCCGCCTGAGCGTCAGCTTGGACTGGCACTGCTACAAAGCCGACGTGTCGCCGATTGCGCTGCCCGAATACAACCGCTGGCTGGATGATTTCGATACCGAAAAATACGCCGCATTCGATATGTGGCACGGCGCGGAAAGCGAATATGACGACTACCGCACCGTCGCACAGCAAAGCGAATCCGACCGAAGATTGCAAAACGACGAAGACTTTTTCTGCATCGGCAAACACATCGAACGCGACGATTTGGGCAAACAGGATGTAGCAAAATGGATAGTTGAAACGGTGGAAGATTTGCTGCCGCTTTACGAAGCCTGTCACGGCAAATGATTCAGAAAACTGACGGGTACGAATCCCGCCCCACATACCAACCTAACCCGGAGGTCGTCTGAAAATCAGATTGAGAACATTTCAGACGACCTGATTTCCAAAGTGAACAAAATGACCGAAACCCAATCCCTAGAACTCGCCAAAGCGTTGATTTCCCGCCCGTCCGTTACCCCTGACGACCGAGATTGCCAAAAACTGCTTGCCGAACGCCTGCACAAAATCGGTTTTGCGGCTGAAGAACTCCATTTCGGCGACACCAAAAACATCTGGTTGCGACGCGGCACGAAAGCTCCCGTCGTCTGTTTTGCAGGGCATACCGACGTCGTGCCGACGGGCCCTGTTGAAAAATGGGATTCTCCCCCGTTCGAACCGACCGAGCGCGACGGAAGATTATACGGGCGCGGTGCGGCGGACATGAAAACTAGCATCGCCTGCTTCGTTACTGCCTGCGAACGCTTCGTTGCCGAACATCCAGACCACCAAGGCAGCATTGCGCTCCTGATTACTTCCGACGAAGAGGGCGACGCGCTGGACGGTACGACCAAAGTCGTCGATGTATTGAAAGCGCGCGACGAGCTTATCGACTACTGCATCGTTGGCGAACCGACCGCCGTGGACAAATTGGGCGATATGATTAAAAACGGACGGCGCGGTTCGCTGTCGGGCAACCTGACCGTCAAAGGCAAGCAAGGACATATTGCCTATCCGCATTTGGCAATCAATCCCGTGCATACTTTTGCCCCAGCCTTGTTAGAGCTGACGCAGGAAGTCTGGGACGAAGGCAACGAATACTTCCCACCAACCAGCTTTCAAATTTCCAATATCAACGGCGGTACAGGCGCGACCAATGTGATTCCGGGCGAGCTGAACGTCAAATTCAATTTCCGCTTTTCCACCGAGTCCACCGAAGCAGGGCTGAAACAACGCGTTCACGCCATTTTGGACAAACACGGCGTGCAATACGATTTGCAGTGGTCGTGCTCGGGGCAGCCCTTCCTGACCCACGCGGGCAAACTGACCGACGTGGCACGCGCCGCCATCGTCGAAACCTGCGGCGTAGAGACCGAATTGTCCACCACCGGCGGCACTTCTGACGGACGCTTCATTAAAGCCATTGCGAAAGAACTCATCGAATTAGGCCCGTCCAATGCCACCATCCACCAAATCAACGAAAACGTGCGGCTGGATGATATTCCGAAGCTGTCGGCGGTGTATGAGGGGATATTGGCGCGGTTGTTGGCTGAAAAGGCCGTCTGAAAAAGAAGATGAGCTGTCGGATATGGATGTCCGATAATTTGATTAGGCCTAACGTGGGTTTGAGATAACGCATTGATTTTTATGTAGAGCGATTTATTTGAACGGCAATCCATTCCCTCTCCCGTGGGAGAGGGTTAGGGAGAGGGCATTGGGGCGGCAACGGAAATATTGTCTGTATCTGCCCCGTTTTACCCTCTCCCCGACCCTCCCCCACAGGGGAGGGAGCCAAGTTGCAGGCACGCCGACGGAATATGGTTGAAACCCTGCCCTTCAGGGCAGTAGAATTTTGGTTTATTTTTTGGGAAGTAACCCCTTCCAAATCAGGGTAAACAGGGCTGCGCCTTATGTGCAGCCCTGTGTGTTGAAACATTGAGGAATATAACCGTGCCGTCAAATTACTTTCATACGCGTGAACGATTGGGTGCTTTAGGCGGCATCGTGCAACATCATACCGCCTTGTACCGCAGCGTGGCGGTACATGAACCGACTGTGGTTAGCGTGCGGCGCGGATGCAAGAAGTTGCGGTGGGCGGGGCGCGAATTGAGGATTGCGGCGGGTGAGGTTGTCGCGTTGGCAGGCGGACAGACGTTTGACGTCATCAATATTCCTGATTCAGACGACCTCTATCAGGCGCAATGGATTGCTTTCGAACAGGAAGCCATAGAAAGGTTTGCCGCACAATACGGGACGGCGCAGGCAGTGTGCGATGCGGTGAAGCTGCCGCACCCCGGACGGATGAGTGCGGCGTTTGATTATGCGGCTGCGGTGTTGGCGGATGAAGAAGTGCCGCACAATGCGGCGGAGGCCGCGCTTTGCGGCGTGTTGGCGTGGTTGCAGCATGACGGCATCGGTTTTGCCGTGTACGAAGGCGTCAACCTGATGCGGCAAATCCGCAAACTGATTACCGCCGATATGGCTGCGGACTGGTCGTCGGCGATGCTGGCGCAGCGGCTTAATTGCAGCGAGGCCGCGTTGCGGCGGCGGTTGGCGCGGCAGGAAACGAATTTCCGTACGCTGCTGACGGATGTACGCATGATGCGCGCGCTGACGCTATTGCAGGTTACGCAATGGCCGGTGGCGCAGATTGCCGGCGCGGTCGGCTATGACTGCCCGTCCCGTTTCAGCGCGCGCTTCAAAGAGCGGTTCGGTTGCGTACCATCGGCGGTCCGCTCGGAAGCGGAGCCGGCGGCATATCGGCGCACGGGGCAGGTCAGCGTCGGTGTTCGACCGTGAATTTCGCTTCGCCCAAGCTGTTTGCCTTAGTAAAGAAACCGACCAGCGCGGGTGTGGATTCGGCGGTGATGTTCGGCAGCTTGGCGACTTTCAGCGCGGTAAGCGTGAATTCGTAGCGGTGTTTCCTGCCTTCGGGAGGACACGCGCCGCCGTAGCCCGGAGTGCCGAAGTCTGTGCGGGTTTGCAGCGCGCCTTTGGGCAGCCTGCCGCCTTGCGCGGTAATGCCTGCGGGCAGGCGGCGGACATCGGCGGGAATGTCGGCGACCACCCAGTGCATCCAGCCCAGACCGGTCGGCGCGTCTTTATCGTAAACGGTCAGGACGAAACTTTTTGTCCCTGCGGGCGGATTTTTCCACGACAGCGCGGGCGAAGCATTGCCGCCCGAACAGCCAAAGCCGTAAGGCGCGCTCAAAAGCTGGTTTTGCGTGAAGCCGCCGTCTTTGGACGGGTTGTCGAATTGCAGCGTGAATGCGCCCTCGGCAAAGGCAGCGGTTGAAAAAGCCAGCAGTACGGCGGAGAGGATGCGGGTTTGCATAGATGATTCCTTTGCTTGATGAATAAGTGGATTCATTATAGGCTGTCAATGGAGGCAGGAATGTGCCGAAACGGTTGGATGATGTGCCGAAATGCGCAAATGCAAAAATCGTGGTTTCAGACGACCCTTTGCAGGTCGTCTGAAGTCTTTAATTCCTTTCCCTGAGGCTTTAGAAATATCGAATATTTAGGAATTGCCGCAACCCAAACCTCAAGATTTACGTCATAGCCCGTTCCTGCATCGGCGTGCGGGAATGGCGAAAATTGGGGATTTTGCCGTCAAATCCATGATAGAGATACGGAGCAAACGAATGATTACCCTGCCTTCCTTAAACAATCTGCCGTCAAAATGGGATGAAATCCGCCATTGGCTCGAAACCCAAGTTTTTGAGTGTGAAGTCATGCCGTATCCCAATCTGACGGAACACGAAGCCAAGCAGTTCGAGCAGGATTTTATCGACCGTATCGGTTGCGCGCCTGAAGAATATGTCCGCATCCGCAGAGCCATCCGCCTGCTGGAAGCACGTTATCCTGACAGCTTGAACGAACTGACCGCCGCCGCCATTGCTACGCCTTTGGGTGAGATGCTGGCGGTGTTCGGTGGCAAAGGCTTGTGTTTGCTGGAGTTTGTCGGGCAGAAACATATGGAGCAGGAAATTACCGCCGTCCAAAAAGCCTTGCGCGGACGGTTTGTGTTTCGGGAAGATGAGCGAACGCAACTTCTGCGGCAGGAATTGGACTTATACTTCAAGGGTCGTCTGAAAACCTTTGCTACGCTCTTGGAGCAGATCGGTACCGAATTTCAAAAGCAGGCGTGGGATGCGTTGCTGGCGATTCCTTACGGCGAAACGCGCAGCTACAAGGAGCAGGCGCAGCGTTTGGGCAATCCCAAAGCCGTCCGCGCCGTTGCCGCCGCCAACGGGCAGAACAAAGTGTCCATCCTGATTCCCTGCCACCGCGTCATCGGCAGCGACGGCAAGCTGACCGGCTATGCAGGCGGTTTGAACCGCAAACAGTCGCTGCTTGCTTTGGAGCGCGGCGAAGTTCAGACGACCTTGTTTTGATTTTGAGGTAAGTCGGATACTGGTATCCGACAACGCCGATTGAAATTATCGGATTCGAAAATCCGACCTGACTACAATAGAGCAGCGGCAGATTGCTCATCAATGCCCGACCTGCCGGAAAGGAGAAATACGAATATGAACCTGAAAAACCGCCATTTCCTGAAACTTTTGGACTTCACGCCCGAAGAAATCACCGCCTACCTCGACCTTGCCGCCGAGTTGAAAGCCGCCAAAAAGGCAGGGCACGAAGTGCAGCGGATGAAAGGGAAGAACATCGCCCTGATTTTTGAAAAAACATCGACCCGCACCCGCTGCGCGTTTGAAGTCGCCGCGCGCGACCAAGGGGCGGGGGTCACTTATCTGGAGCCGTCCGCCAGCCAAATCGGGCATAAGGAAAGCATCAAAGACACAGCCCGCGTTTTAGGCAGGATGTACGACGGCATCGAATATCGCGGCTTCGGGCAGGACGTGGTCGAAGAATTGGCGAAATACGCCGGCGTGCCTGTTTTCAACGGTCTGACCAACGAGTTCCACCCCACCCAAATGCTTGCCGACGCGCTGACCATGCGCGAACACAGCGGCAAACCTTTGAACCAAACCGCGTTTGCCTACGTCGGCGACGCGCGTTACAACATGGCAAATTCGCTGCTGGTGTTGGGCGCGAAGCTCGGCATGGACGTGCGTATCGGCGCACCGAAAACCTTGTGGCCGTCTGAAAACATCATCGCCCGCGCCCGCGCCGTCGCTGAAGAAACCGGCGGGAAAATATTGTTGACCGAAAACGCGGAACAAGCCGTCAAAGGCGTCGATTTCATCCATACCGACGTGTGGGTCAGCATGGGCGAGCCGAAAGAGGCGTGGCAGGAACGCATTGATTTATTGAAAGATTACCGTGTTACTCCCGAGCTGATGGCAGCATCGGGCAATCCGCAGGTCAAATTCATGCACTGCCTGCCCGCCTTCCACAACCGCGAAACCAAAGTCGGCGAATGGATTTACGAAACCTTCGGCTTAAACGGCGTGGAAGTAACGGAAGAAGTATTCGAAAGCCCCGCCAGCATCGTGTTCGACCAAGCGGAAAACCGGATGCACACGATTAAAGCGGTGATGGTGGCGGCGTTGGGGGACTGACGGCGTTTCTGTTTGAATCCATTAAAAAGGTCGTCTGAAAATCAATATAACGGGTTTTCAGACGACCTTTTGCCTTTATATCCTTTATAATCACGCCCATCACATTTTTATCCGCGCGCCCCTCCAAGCGGCGACGGAGCAATACGCGGCAGAGGCATGGCGGGTTCAGCTTAAACGGGTTTGGCATGGCTCCGCCTGTCCTGATTGAAGTTTAATCCGCCATCCGAATACGCCGCCCATCCGAAAGGTTCGCATGACCACTTATTCCCTCTTCGTTACCTGCCCGCGCGGTCTCGAAGCCCCTTTATCCCAAGAACTCGAACAACTCAAATGCCAAGACATCCGCGCCGTTGACGGCGGCGTCGCGTGCAAAGGCGGTATGGAGCAGGTATACCGCATCAACCTGCATTCGCGCACTGCCAGCCGCGTGTTGCTGCGCCTGACCAAAAGCGGCTACCGCAACGAGCAAGACATTTATAAAGCGGCGAAAAATATCCGCTGGACGGATTGGTTCGACTTGGAACAAACCTTCAAAGTCAAAGTGGAAGGCAAACGCGCCCAAGTCAAAAGTTTGGATTTCGTCGGGCTGAAAATCAAAGATGCCGTGTGCGACGTGTTCCGCGACGCTTGCGGCGCGCGCCCCAGTGTCGGCAAAATCCGCCCCGACATCCGCATCCATGCCTTTATCGACGAGCGCGACATTCAAATTTTCATCGACACATCCGGCGAAGCCTTGTTCAAACGCGGCTACCGCCAAGATACGGGCGAAGCGCCGATGCGCGAAAACTTAGCGGCGGGCTTGCTGCTGCTGGTGGGCTATGACGGCACGCAGCCTTTTCAAGACCCGTTTTGCGGCAGCGGCACCATCGTCATCGAAGCCGCGTGGATTGCCACCCGCCGCGCGCCCGGTTTGATGCGCCGTTTCGGATTTGAAAAGCTGAAAAATTTCGATGCCGCCCTTTGGAAAACGCTGCAACACGAAGCCGAAACGCAAATCCGCCCCGCGCCTGCCCCGATTTCAGGCAGCGACAACGACCGCCATATGATCCGCGCCGCCGTTGCCAACGCCCAAGCTGCCGAAGTGGACACGTTTGTCCGTTTTGAAGTCAAAGACGCGCAGGATACCCGTCCGAACGGAGAAGGCGGTATTTTGATTTCCAATCCGCCTTACGGCGTCCGCCTTGCCGAAGTCCAAGCCCTGCAAGCCCTTTATCCGCAGTTGGGCGCGTGGTTGAAACAGCATTACGCGGGCTGGCTGGCGGGAATGTTTACCGGCGACCGCGATATGCCGAAATTCATGCGCCTTTCACCCAAACGCAAAATCCCGCTCTACAACGGCAACTTAGACTGCCGCCTGTTTTTGATGGATATGGTCAAAGGGTCGAACCGATAAATACGATTGAAGGTCGTCTGAAAAGCGGCGGCAACGCTGTTTCCGTTTTCAGACGACCTTTTTGTTTGGAAGAAATATAGTGGATTAACTTTAAATTAGGACAAGGCGACAAAGCCGCAGACAGTACAGATAGTACAGAACCGATTCACTTTGGTGCTTCAGCACCTTAGAGGAATCGTTCTCTTAAATTCGGGCTGAGGTCGTCTGAATCACGATATCGAAAGGAAATAATATGATGAAACCTGCTGTTTTGAGCATTGCCGCCGCTACGGTTTTGGCGGCCTGCAATACGTCCGCCCAACAAGAAGCGCCGACAGTCGGCGCGGCAAATCCGGCTTCTGAGTTTTGCGTGAAGCAGGGCGGGAAATTGGAAATGAAAAAAGACAAAGACGGCGGCGAATATGCGCTTTGCCATCTGCCGGACGGTACGGTCGTCGAAGAATGGGCATATTTCCGCCAGCACAATCAGTAATAACGCATTGAGCCGTCGCGCTTCGGACGCTTAGGCTCGATATGGTTGCTTTGATTTCGGCAGATACAGCCGATAACGAAAAGGTCGTCTGAAACCTTGTTTAAGGGTTTCAGACGACCTTTTGATGTGTTGGCGATGGAATGCAGCTACACGGTTTATTGGACTTCCAGTTTGGTTACGCCGCCCATATAAGGCTGCAAAGCAGCAGGAATATTGATGCTGCCATCGGCGTTTTGATGGTTTTCCAAAACCGCGACCAAAGTACGGCCGACTGCCAAGCCGGAGCCGTTCAAAGTATGTACCAAGCGGTTTTTGCCGTTTTCGTCTTTGAAACGCGCCTTCATGCGGCGGGCTTGGAAATCTTCGCAGTTGGAGCAGCTTGAGATTTCGCGGTAGGTGTTTTGTGCGGGAACCCAGACTTCCAAGTCATAGGTTTTGGTTGCGCCGAAGCCCATGTCGCCGGTACACAGGGTAATCACGCGGTAGGGCAGTTCCAAAGCCTTCAGGATGTTTTCGGCATGGCCGACCATTTCTTCCAGCGCTTCGTATGATTTTTCGGGATGAACGATTTGCACCATTTCCACTTTGTCGAATTGGTGTTGTCGAATCAGGCCGCGCACGTCTTTACCGTATGCGCCTGCTTCGGAGCGGAAACATGGGGAATGGGCGGTCAGCTTCAGCGGCAAATCGCTGCCTGCCACGATGCTGTCGGCAACAGTATTCGTCAGTGTCACTTCGGCGGTCGGAATCAGATATTGCGTTTTTTTGCTCTCGTCGCCGCCGCGGGTAACATGGAACAAATCTTCTGCAAATTTAGGCAGTTGGCCTGTGCCTTGCAGGGTGGTGTCGTCCACGATGTAGGGTGTGTAATGCTCGGTGTAGCCGTGTTTCAGCGTGTGCGTATCGAGCATGAATTGCGCCAGCGCGCGGTGCAGGCGGGCGATTTGACCTTTCATGACGGTAAAGCGCGCGCCGGACAGTTTCGCGCCGCCTTCGAAATCCAAACCCAAAGGTTCGCCCAAATCGACATGGTCTTTGATTTCAAAGTCAAATTCGCGCGGCGTACCGACTTTGCGGACTTCGACATTTTCGGTTTCGTCTTTGCCGACGGGTACGCTTTCGTGCGGCAGGTTGGGAATGCTTAACAACCATGCGTCCAATTCTTTCTGAACGGCATCCAAATCGGCGGCCGCCTGCTCCAAATCGGTTTTGATTTGGGCGACTTGATCCATTGCCGCCTGCGCCTCTTCATGTTTGCCCTGTCCTTTCAATGCGCCGATTTGTTTGGAAATACTATTGCGCGAGGCTTGCAGTTCTTCGGTTTTCACTTGGACGGCTTTGCGCTGCTCTTCCAAGGCATTGAAACGTGCGGTATCAAACTCGTAACCGCGCTGCGCCAAACGTTCGGCGACGGCTGCGGTGTGGCTGCGGAGCTGTTGGATGTCTAACATTTTGTTCTCTCGATAAGATTTGGAAATGGCATCATTGTAAACCAAATTAAGGATATTTTCACAATGGAAGCGTTTGGGGACGGGCTTTGCGGCGGATATGAAAAGGGTCGTCTGAAACGCCGGATTTAAGTTTTCAGACGACCTCGGACGGATTCGGATACGCTAAACCCGATGCCGTCAGATTTGTTTTTCCTAATCCCCTCAATGTCTGTAAAACACGGGCGGCGGCTTGCCATCATCAGGTTTTCGGCAGAGTGACGCCGGTTTGTCCCATGTATTTGCCGTTGCGGTCTTTGTAGGAAGTTTCGCAGATTTCGTCGCTCTCGAAGAAGAGGACTTGCGCCACGCCTTCGCCGGCATAGATTTTGGCGGGCAGAGGGGTAGTGTTGGAAAACTCGAGGGTCACGTAGCCTTCCCATTCCGGTTCGAACGGGGTGACGTTGACGATGATGCCACAGCGGGCGTAGGTGGATTTGCCCAAGCAGACGGTCAGGACGTTGCGCGGGATACGGAAGTATTCGACCGTGCGCGCCAGTGCGAAGGAGTTGGGCGGGATGATGCAGCAGTCGTCTTCGACGGTGACGAAGTTTTTCGGGTCGAAGTTTTTGGGATCGACGATGGTACTGTTGATGTTGGTGAAAATTTTAAATTCGTTGGCGCAGCGGATGTCGTAGCCGTAGCTGGACGTGCCGTAGGAGATGATGCGCTGTCCGTTGGCTTCTTTGATTTGGTTCGGCTCGAAGGGGTCGATCATGCCGAACTCTTCGCTCATGCGGCGTATCCATTTGTCGGACTTGATGCTCATAATGTTTTCCTTGTTTCTTGCGGTTTTCAGACGGCGTCTGCGGAGAGGTCGTCTGAAAATGCGGGACGGGGTTATTTGGTTTTGGGCAGTTTCACTTCTTTAATCATGCCGTTTTCGCATTTCATGATGAAGACGGTTTCGCCGTTTTGCGAGGCGGTGAATTTGCCGTGTGCCAGGCCTTTTTTGAACGTGCCCGACAGTACCATGTTGCGGAACTTGGTGCTGTTGGAATTGAACGGCTCGATGAAGGTTTCGCGGTTGGCGGAGACGGTGTAAACGCCTTGTCCGTCGAATTTGCCGTTTTTAAATGCGCCGGTGTAGCTGCGTCCGTCTTGGCAGCGCCATGTGCCTTTGCCGGCAGGTTTGCCGTCTTTGCCGACATCGCCGTCGTAGGTGCAGCCCGGTTCCTGATAGGAAGTCAGGACGGCGGCCGAGGCGGGGAGGGCAAGCATAATGGCGAGCGGCAGGAATGCGAGGTGTTTAAACATAAAGGTTGTCCATCGAAGGTAGGTTTCAGGCGACCTTTTATCGTGTAAAGGTCGTCTGAAAAATTAGTCTTGCCAGCCGCCCAAATAGGAAACCAGCTCTTCCAACATGGTGCTGACGGATTCCGCCATCAGGATTTGCGAGGCGAAGGCAAGGCTGGCGGCATCGTCGCCGTTGCTTTCGGCTTCTTCCTGCAATACGTCGAGGTATTGGATGCGCTTGAGCGTGAAATCTTGCGTGAGGATGAAGGCGATTTGTTCGCGCCACACCAAGCCTAGCTGGGTTACGGTTTTACCGTTTTTGACGTGTTGGACCACTTCATCGGCGGTCAAATCTTGTTTGGACACTTTGACGACGGGAACAACATCGCCCACACCTTTGAGTTCGCAATCGCTGTCCAATTCAAAACCGCCTTCGCAATGCCCTTGCAACAGCCACTCGGTCATCAGGGAAGAGGGCGATTGCTTGGTATTCGGCAGCGAGGCTTCCAAACCGCCCAAGGCTTCGCGCAGCTTGGTCAGGATGTTTTCCGCTTTGGCGGAAGCCGCGTTATTGACGAGCAGATAGCCGTGGCGGGTATTGAACACCGCTTCAGTGCGGCTGCTGCGGGTAAACGCGCGGGGCAGCAGGTCGTCTGTAATCTGTTCTTTAAGCTCTTGTTTTTCCTTGCGGCCGACATTGCGGGCTTCATTGTTTTGGATTTCCGCCACCTTCTCTTCCAGAATATCGCGGATGACGCCGGCAGGCAGGACTTTTTCTTCTTTTTTCAGGGCGACGCGCAAAGTAAAGTCGGCAGGGAAAACGAGTTCGGGAGAGAACGAAACCGGTGCGGCAAAGCCTTCGCTGGACCAATCCAAACCTTGGCAGCGGGTAAATTCAGCCTCTGCAAGTTTGTCGGCAAGTACGTCCGCTTCGGGCAGCTTTTCTTTGTTGAGCGGATAAAAACTGATCTGCTTGAACCACATGGTTTGTTTTCCTTTTCATTAAAAGCGGCATTATACAGGCAAAGCGGATACAAAGATAAGGCGCAGAAGGGTCGTCTGAAACCGATTTGACCATAAAAACCCCCAAACCCGTTGACAGCGTTTTAACGCTTATGTATAGTTCGCAACTCGGTTACGCGCCCATCGTCTAGAGGCCTAGGACACTGCCCTTTCACGGCGGCAACCGGGGTTCGAATCCCCGTGGGCGTGCCAGATTTTCAATAAACCCTTACTGGAGAACAGTAAGGGTTTATTTTTTTGTCTTTGGGAATGGATGGGGTTGGGTGTTTAATATAGCCGTCAAAGGAATTTTGGCTTGCTTTATGAAGTATAAAATTCAAATTTATTATCAGTATCTTAGAAGCAATATTGTAAATTGCATTGGAGTTTTGTGTAGGTAAGGCCGTCTGAAATATTTTTCAGACGACCTTGGGTTTTAAATCCTTGAGTCAAAAATTTTTTTATATTCAGTAGGTTGATATTGGTTTGTTAAATAGATATGTATTTTCCTCTTCTATATCTTCATCTTCATAAACTTGAATTGGATTTTTCGATTCTCCAGTCAATAAATATCCATTAAAGTCATCATTAGGGATATAACAGACAATATGTTTGAGTTGAGATACTGCTATAATTTTATCTCTAATTTCATCATCTATTGCTGAAATCCGATATAAATTCACAAGCCAAGAAGCATCACCATTAACGTTAGAATAAATACAAAGGCAGCATATTTCATTCAAATCATTTTCTGAAAAACTTGGATCATTAAGTTTTTCAAAAGTGGTTGCTAGAATTTTATTTGAAGAACAGCCTAAGGCTGAGGCAAGAAATTCTATAATTTCATCTATAGAGATTGGATTTTTAATAAAAAAATCAAACATATAGTATCGCTATTTTAAGTTTTCTGTAAAATATCTTGCATATTATTCCTGTTTTATTGTGAATAATATAAAGAAATAAAATATAAAATTTAAATGGTTTGAATAAATAGGTTATAGGAGTAATTTGAAGATGAATATTAAATTTAAAAAATTTGGTTTGAGTCAAACTGACGTTCAGCAAATGAGAGAATACGGAATTTTGCCGGATAAAAAAACCTTACAAAATTTAATTAAGGCGCATCATTCAAATAATCCCGAGCCTGATGAGATTGCCCAATTACAAGATAATTTAGGCTGGCGAATTGATGAAAATTATATTCAATTTTTACTTAAACACAATGGAGGAATTCCATCTAAAGTTAGAATAAAGGGTAATAATATAGTTATAGACCATTTTTTGTCTTTTAAATCTGACTATAAGCTTAACTCCATTATTGATATATATCCAGATTTTAAACAATACGGGTTACCTATTGCGAATACCCCTTCAGGTGATAGTATTATTTTATCTTTGGACGGAAAAATTCGTTTTTTCAATCATAATATTGATTCTATTGATGAAGAAGTGGGGATAGTGGCGGATAATTTTTTGGAATTGCTGAGAAAGTTATATTAGTAAGCTATAGCCTATATGGAATCCTAAAATTTAGATGCTTTCAATATGTTTTTAAGATTTTCTGATCACAGGTTTCAGACGACCTCTATCGCGAATCGCTCCTGTCGACGGCGGTGCGCAGTTACTGACAAAGCTTACAACTATAAAAGGGCTTAGGGAAGTCTGAACAACTTATACGGCTACAGTCCACTAGGGTCGTCTGAAACGTCGGCGCAGCAATATCGGAACATTAAAACTCTGAAGCCTGCAGCACACTGCCACCATCGTCCCGTTTAACCAAACGCCAGATACAATAGCCTTTCCCAATTTCCGTTGTGCCGTTTTGGAGGTACTTGTAATACTCTCCTCTATCAGGAAAAACTTCTCCTTCTTCAAAATGTCGTTCTATCGCATTCTCGAGATCGTCGGGTATCCACATCCCGGCATAAGGTGCTTCCAACGGTCTCTCACGGTAAACAGGCATCAGTTCCTGCTTCGTCCCTTGAGGATCAAAAATCTCGTTTTCAAAATTGGCATTATCCCAACGATGCAGCCAGTAATAGCCTTGGGAAGCTGAGTAGCGGTTTTTGCCGTTGCCGAAGGCGGTATGCAGCGAATCATTCAGCTTTTGCGTCAGTATCGGCCGCATCAGGTTGTTCACTACCAGGTAATTAACGGGCAACGGTTTGGTTTTATCTCCCAAATCGGGGAATTTTCCTGCTTTGAATACCATGGTGCCGTTATAAGTCTTCAGTGTAATATCACGATAATGGTTCAAAACGTTTTGGATTTCCGTGCTGTTCAGTTTATTCTGAAACGCCTTACCGACAAGTGTGTACCAGCTGATAGATTTTATACCTTCGTACCAAAGGAGGGTTATGGGTGAATCTGAATCAGGTGTTACCCCCCCAATAACGTTTGGTAACAGCATATTCATAAAATTGGTATTTATAGTAGGAATCAGGGAGGGCAAGGGTCAGTCCGGCATAGCCGTGGAAAATATCAAACTGTTTGCAAACATATTCCACCCAATCTTCGAATTCCTGCTGTTGGGCAGTGGTCGATAAAAAGGACAAAGGCAGGGTAATTTGAAGGCAAGACAATCCATTTTCATCTATTGGGTGGGAGGAGAGGGTTTTGAACTGATATTCCGGAGCCCTTTGGCCATATTCCGTATCAGAAGTCAGTACACATGAAAATCTGCGTCCTGCTTCAGCATTTTTAATGGTACGGTCTATTTTGTTTTGAAATGCGGTCGGATTGAGCCGTGCAAAACGGCGCATGTCTGTCCAAAAATGCATTTTCAAATACCCATGGTACTTTGAATAAAAGCGTTCGGCAGCTTCCAGCGTCTTGCGTTGTCCCGCTACCGAACCGCCGCCCGTGTAGTAGATCAATATGGTCAGTCCCAAACGGGCATTGATATTGTAGTCTTCGTCATACATCAGGATTTAATCGGCTTCCCGTTGCAGGGACTCGTATAGCTTGGTTGTCATATTGTCTCTTTTATATGGTTGCTGTTGTTGACTCGGTAGGCAGATTACCGTGATGGGCATCGAATTCGTGTACTTTTCCAGTTGAACATAAATCAAAAAGGCAGATAGGACAAATGAACGATGATGAATGGTGGAAATGCGTTATGGATGGTTGTTTGAGGGTGGTGGGGATAAATAGAATTGGGTCGTCTGAATAGAGGGTTTCAGACGACCCTTATTGATAATGTTGTTTTTTAATTTGATCTGTGTTTTGAGTTTTGAGGATATCTTCCCTGTAAAGGTTAGTAAGGGGGATTGGGCAAGGCGTAGCCAGCAGGTACATCAGCATCTCCTCGAGAATGCCAAATTGTAAAAAACGCTTCTGTCTCTTAAAACAGAAGCGTTTTCGCATTTCAGACGACCTGTAATCCGTTTGTCGGAATCGGGCTGCGGCTTGGTTTGGGTTTTATTAGGATGTGGCTCAGCCGGGCAGGTACTGCATCGGGTCGACGGCTTTGCCGTTCATGCGGACTTCGAAATGCAGTTTGACGCCGTCTGTGTCGCTATTGCCCATGGTGGCAATCGGCTGGCCTGCTGCGACTTTTTGGTCTTTTTGAACCAGAATGGTGTCGTTATGTGCGTAGGCGGTGATGGAGAAGTCGCTGTGGCTGATGAGAATCAGTTTGCCGTAGCCGCGCACTTCTTCGCCGACGTAGAGGACGGTTCCGGCTGCTGCGGATTTGACGCTTTGTCCGAGTGTGCCGCCGATGTCGATGCCTTTGTTGGTCGCGTTGTCGTAGCCGCGGATGATGGAATTTTTGCCGTTGTCGACCGGCCATTGCAGGGTTAGGCGGTTGACGGGGGCGACGGTTCTGGCGCTGCTGATGTCGGTACTGCCGGAACGGGGGCGGTTGGTGGCGTTTTTACGGACGCGCAAGACTTGTCCGACTTCGATTTGTGAGGCGTTGTTCAGATTGTTCCATGATGCCAAGGTGTTGACGTTTTGTCCGTAGCGTTTGGCGATTTGGCTGAGGGTGTCGCCCGGTTTGACGCGGTAGTAGCCGTCGGGTACGGGGCCGGTGGATGGGCCGCCGGCACACGCGGCAAGCGTGAATGCCAAGCCTAATGCGGACAAACGGAGAATTGCGGTTTTGAAAAATAGGGTATGGTTTGTTTTCATAGAGAACCAAAAGAATAAATCAGTAGGATTATGGGCAGGCGTGAAGGTTCAACCTGTTTGGGGATTTTTTCGGGATGTTCGGCTGCCTGACGGGATATCTTTTTGATTCGTCGGGCAGTTTGAAAAGCAATACGACGGATGCTGACGGTAGCCCGGGGTCGTCTGAAACGGTCGGGCTGCAACGGCTGTTTCGGTTTTCGGTATAATCCTGCATTTTACACTCGGCGCGATGCCTGTTGAACTTTATCCGTGAATACTTCTTCTCATAAATCTTCTTTGCCTTATCTGGCTGCTTGCGGCAGCTTGATTTTCTTGATTATCCTTTCTTTATCTTGGGAGCTGTGGATTGCGCCTTTGCGCAGCGGCGGTTCGTGGCTTGCGCTGAAGGCTTTGCCTTTGTGCCTGCCGTTGTCGGGTATTTTGAAGGGTAAAGTTTATACTTACCAGTATAGTTCTATGTTGATTTTGATTTATTTTGCCGAGGCGGTGATGCGTTTGTTTAATGCGGGTGCTGCCGAGGTGGTGTGTGCCGCTTTATCGTTGACGGCGTGTTTGGTGTTTTTTGTTGCATGCCTGGCTTTTGTGAAGCAGCAGAGAAAGGCGGGAAAATAATGTTTATGCGTTTTTCAGACGACCTTAAGAGTGAATGGGACAGACGTTTGTTGCCTTTGTGGTGCTGTTTCTTGTGGATATGCGCCGCGCCGTTTTTGTCCTTCTACCGCGTGGGCCCGTTGTCGAGTTTTTATCTGGAAGCGGCTTCGCTGCTGGGTGTGCTGATGCTGGTGTTGGTCACAGCGTATAAGGGTTTGTTGAGCGTGCGCCTGCCTAAGGCGGCCGTCGGTTTGCTGGTTTTGGCGGCATTTTGGTGGCTGCAGGCGCGGATGATGGATTTGATTTACGTCGGCATGAACGATATGGTGATGTGGACGTTTATCATTCTGGCTTTGGCGGTATGGGCTTGCCGCGGCTGGGTGGCGGCTTACGGGCAGGAACGCATTGTGACGGTGTTCGCGTGGTCGCTGCTGTTTGGTACGTTGCTGCAGGCTGCGATTGCGTTTATACAGTTTAAGGGCTGGTACGATCTTGGGTTCCTGCGCAACATGATTGTGTATAGCGGAAAAGAGGTCAGCGGTCAGCTTGGGCAGCGCAACCACCTCGGGCATTATTTGATGTGGGGTGTTTTGGCGGCGGCTTATTTGTGGTCAACCCGCAAAATGCCGGGCTGGCTGGGATTTTTGTTGGTCTTCCTGATGACGGCTGTCTTGGGCTTGGTCAACTCACGCACGATTCTGGGCTATGTGGCCGGCGTGGCGTTGATTTTGCCCGTGTGGCGTTGGCGTGCGGGACGGGATTCTGCGAGGCTGGTGCGGATATTTTTCCTGACGGTCGCGTTGGTGGCGGTATTTCAATTTGCGATGGGTTCGATTTTGGAACTGCTGGGCAACGGTCAATATGAAACGGCGGTCGAACGCGCCGGAAACAGCGGTTTTGAAGGCTCGATGCGTCAGATTGAATGGCGTAAGGCCTGGACTGCTTTCTTGTCCGCACCTTGGTTCGGACACGGTTGGAACAGCTTTGCCCAACAGACTTTCTGGATTAATGCGGAGCAGCAGTATTTCCCGAATAATATCTTAGGCGTGTTGTTTACCCATTCGCACAATATTGTTTTACAACTGCTCTCCGAAGTCGGGCTGGTCGGTACGGTATTGGTTGCCCTGACGATGCTTGCGGGGCTGTGGCGGATGCTGGTGCGTCCTTACCATCCGGCTTCGCTGCTGCTGCTGTCTATGGTTGCCGTCAGTATGTGCCACAGTATGTTGGAGTACCCATTGTGGTATATCTATTTCCTGACGCCGTTTGTGTTGATGTTTGCGCTTGCTCCGGCACGTTATGAAGACGTTTCAGACGACCTCGCTTGGATGCGCGGCCGCAATTGGGCGGGCGGGCTTGCTACGCTGCTGATTATCGGCGGGCTGCTGCATATGGGCTGGACGTATACCGATTTGGTCGATTACAGCCGGATTCCGAAAAATGAAAGTACGGAAATGGCGGGGCGGAAGATTAACGGTTTGCGCCATATTTCTGAAACCAGCCCGATGCTGGCTTATTATGCCGACCTCAGCCTGACCCGCCGTGCCGAGCCGACCGATATGCAGGTCAAACCTTGGGCGGAGAAGGCGGCGATTGATTCCTTGTCTTACCGCCCGTATTCCAACGCTTATCAGGTGGCGCTGTATCTCTACCGGCAAGGCAAGAAGGAAGAGGGCGCGAAATGGATGCAGGCGATGCAGTATTATTATCCGTACATGATGTCGTTTTATGCGGGCAAGCTGCGCAGCCATCCCGTGTTCCAACCGCTTTTGCCCAAGCTGCTGGCGGACTGCAAAGATTTCGTCAACGCGCCTAAGCACGAAAAAGCGAAGTCTTGCGATGTCGTGCAATAAGCAATAGGCTGATGTAAAAAGGTCGTCTGAAACCCAATTTCAAGGTTTCAGACGACCTTTTGTTATTTATTATAGTGGATTAAATTTAAATCAGGACAAG
>NZ_KV800944.1:25104-34660 GCF_001810355.1 Neisseria sp. HMSC074B07
GCCGTACTGGTTTAAAGTTAATCCACTATATTCACACATATTCGCTTTTATCGTTTTCCTTCCAAGCCTGATGCGAGCAGAGCCAAAGCAACACAATCCCGCATACCGTCGAAGCCAGCATCATGCCCGCCATCACCAACGCAGAACCATTGTGCAGCCGCGTTGCCAACAGCCCTACGCTTGCGCCGATGATGGATTGGAACGCGCCCAATACCCCATTTGCGCTGGCGCTTTCCTGCTTGAAATAAGCCATAAAGCAAGCCTGCGTGTTTGCGCCGACCAAGCCTTGCGTGCCTACCGAAAACATTACGCATGGCACCAAAGCCCACATCGGCGGCAGCCCCATCGATACGACCAACAGCACCATCGTCAGGTTCGCCACAAACTGCACGATAATGCCCCATTTCAAAATACTTTGCGGGTGCGCCCCCGTTTTCAGCCGCCATGCCGTGATGCGGTTGAACGAAGCCATCGTAAGGACGTTCAGCGCAAAGGCCCAAGAATATTGGTGCGGCGTCACATGGTACAGTTTTTGGTAAACAAAAGACGATTCCGTCAAAAATGCAAACATCGACGCAAAGCTGAATGCCTGAAAAAACAGATAGCCCATCGCCGCCCGCGTTTTCAGCACTCTGGCAAACCTGCCCGCCACCAGTCCGAAAATGTCCATCCTGATTTTACCCGTCTGCTTCGGACGCGGGAGGAAAGTAAACACCAAGATAAACAAAACAAACGAATACGCCGCCAAAAAGCCGAAAATAAAACGCCAGCCGCCCAAATCCTGCAACATCGAGCCGAACATAGGCGCAATCAGCGGTACGACCATCAGGATAATGCCGATTAAGGCAAACATCTGCGCCGCCTGCCTGCCCGAATAATAATCGCGCACCATCGCTCCGACGATGACCACCGTCATCCCCGCCCCAAACGCCTGTACCGCGCGCAGGTTCAACAGCCCGTCCACCGACTGCACCATCGTCAGCGCGACAACGGCCGCAAAATAAATGCTCAAACCGAACAAAGCCACCGGTCTGCGCCCCTTGATGTCCGAAACCGCGCCGCCGGCAATCTGCCCGAACGCCACGCCGAACATAAACAAAACCAAACTCTGCTCAATGCGGTGGATATCCGTGCTCAACGACTGCGCCATTTCCGGAATGGCGGGAAGGTAGGCATCGACCGAAAACGGCATCAGGGCAACCAACATCGCCATCAAAACCGCCATTTGCTTTTCGCCCAGCGGGGCGGGTGTGGATTGGGACATAAGGGACTTTCTGTGTGTTTGAGTTTCTGCGGCGGCTTGGTTCGGAAAGACTTGGCTATCGGATAACGAGGGTAGGGCCAAGCCGCCCAATACTGCCTTCGGAACGGGATCCACTATAAAAGGTCGTCTGAAACCCGCGATACAGGCTTTCAGACGACCTTTCTTATTGCTTAAGAACGTTGAAACAGATTATTTGGCTGCTTCAGGTTGGCTGGCGGCTGCCGCTTTATCGCCTTCTTTGGCGAAGTATTTGGCGTGGATTTTGTCGTATTCGCCGCTGTCGCGTACTTTTTTCAGCGCTTCGTTCAGCATTTTGACGGTCGCTTCGTCGCCTTTGCGTGCGGCAATGCCGTAGTTTTCGATCGTGAAATCAGGCAGGGTGATGAAGTCCATGCTTTTGGTCGGGTTGTTTTTCACATAGTTGGCGATGACCGCGCTGTCGCTGACTACGGCATCCACGCCGCCGTTTTCCAGCTCTTTGATGACCAAAGGAACGCTCTCGAAGCGGGCGATTTTAGGATTGTCGTTGCCCAAGAGTTTGGAAACGGAGAAGTCGCCGGTTTGTCCGGTAACGACGCCGACTTTCGCCATGTTTTTGAGGTCGTCTGAAGAGGCGACTTTTTTACCTTTGGGAACGAGGACGACTTGGGTGATTTCAAAATAAGGGTCGGTGAAATCCATGGACTGCTTGCGCTCGTCGGTAATGGTTACGCCGGAGATGACGATATCCGTATCGCCGTTTTTGAGCGCGGGGAAGAGGCTGTCCCAAGGCTGGTGTTTGAATTCGACTTTGAATCCGCCGGCTTTTGCCATCGCGTTCATCAAATCGACGTCGAAACCTTCAACGTTGCCGGCGGAATCCAATGATTCGAAAGGGGCGAATTCGGCGTTGGCGGCGACGCGGTACACTTTGTCGGCTTTAGGGGCTGACGAGGAAGCGTCTTTGCTTTGGCCGCCGCAGGCGGAGAGTGCCAGCGCGGAGCAGGCGAGGGCGGCTGCAATCCATTTTTTCATGTTCATGGGGAGGTTCCTTCTTTACGGATATTAATAAATAAACGGATAGTTTAACACGGTTTGGTAAAATCGCTACGCGTCAGTGGTCTTTTTCGCGGAAAAAAGCGTAGGTTACGTCATGGAAGAGGTCGGTATGCGGGCTGTCTTCGTAATTCAATTCGGCGAGCGCGTCTTCAAAGGCAAGCTGGATGGACTCGACGGCTTCGTTTGCCATCTCGGACGGCAGCGAACGGATCAGGCCTTTGAGGGCGGTGGCGAGGACGTGGTTCTGCATACGCAAAACGTCGTTGGCTTCTTCCAAATATTCGAGGCGTTGTTCGATGCTGCTCATGATGTGTTCCTGGGAATCTGTTAAAATACCGCATTATAGCAAATCACGGCATTCGCTATGCGCGTGAAATGAAATGACACAACGGAAGAACGAAAGCTAAAAATGGATACGAATCGTCCCGATACGCCACAACAAACGGATGAAAGCCTGGATTGGGAAAGCCGCTTGGAAAAGCTGCGGCAAACCCGCCAATTGAACGCACCTTACACACACGCGCCTTTGGTGCGCGAATCTCAAGAGCCTGCCTTCGAGCAGAAGCCCAAAGCCAAGTCGGTCAAGCTCGACGATGCCAACCGCGATGCCGTGTTGACAGAATATCTGCGCAAATGGCAGGAGGAACACAACGCCATGCTGGAGGAAGAAGCCGCTGAAACGGCGGAGACCGATGCGATGGTGATTTTGCAGGAAAACTGGCTGAACGCGCAGTCTTCGCTGCAAATGAGCGCGTCCGACAGGCAAATCGAGTCCACGCGCACGGTTTGGCTGAACCCGAAACGTAAAACGGTCGAATTTGACGCGTCCGCAAAAGCAGAGACAACGTCGTCTGAAAACGAAAATCCGCAGGCGCAAGAGCAGGTTTCAGACGACCCCAAAGAAGAAACGCCGCCGATTACCGTCCATATCAACGTGTTGAACCCGCAGGTTATCAACCGCAGGGAAGTGTTCTGCATTTCCGAGCAAGACCTGAGCGAGCGTTTAATCAAACGCCTGCGCCCGCACGTTGCCGATGCCGTCAACGGCATGATACGCACCGCCGTGCAGAAACAAATGGCGTTGTTTACCTACCAGCTCCAACAAACCCTCAGCGAACAGGCGCCCGATTTGGTAGAACAGCTTTTGGATTACAACGTGAAAAAAATCCTGAACGACATCAAATACGAAATGAAATACAGTCAGGGAAACAAAAAAGCGTGATAACGAAGCCGCCGCTTCAGGTATCGGACTGAAAATGCTGATTTTTCCGCCGGTTTTGTATATAATGGCGGCTCACGTTATCGTGATTTAACTCCTTTCAAATAATTTATGCCCGATGAACCGTCGGGCATTTTTTTGGGCGTGGATTTTATGAACAAAAACAAATGGATTTGGATACTGATTGTTGCCGCCGTGGTAGTCGGTTATCAAAAAATGCAGCAGGGGCGGCAAGGTCAGGCGGCGGATGCCGTACCAACCCAAACGCAGCCCCAAACCCAGGCGGAAAAACGCCAATCCGAACAGTCTGAATCCAAAAAGTCGCAATCCAAGCAGCCGAAGTCCGACCGCCAAGCAGGGCAGGGCAGCGTGGAACAAATATTGCAGCAAGCCTTTGAAAACCAACAGAGTGATATTCAGGTGAAAGGCGCAGGTACGGTTCTCAAAACGCTGCCCGACGACAACCAAGGCACGCGCCATCAGCGTTTTATCTTGAAACTGTCCAGCGGGCAAACGCTTTTAGTGGCACACAACATCGACCTCGCCGACAAAATCAAAGGCTTGAAAAAAGGCGATAAAGTCGGCTTCTACGGCGAATACGAATGGTCGGAGCAGGGCGGCGTCCTCCATTGGACGCACCACGACCCCGCAGGCCGCCATACCGACGGCTGGCTGGAGCACAACGGACGGGTTTATCAATAAAAGCTTGGAACGGTTGCAAAAGGTCGTCTGAAAAACGTTTTCAGACGACCTTTTGCTATTTGCCGTCAAACTTGAAAGACGGCGCAAATAAGCGCAAAATGTTAACAAGTTAACCTATGGCTTCCTCCTTTACGACACCAAACAAACCTACTGAACAAGATTGGAAAACAAATGAGTAAAAAACTCCACCCGCAGACGCTCGCCATACGCGGCGGCAAAGAGCAAACCGAATACCGCGAACACAATCAGGCATTGTTCCTCACCAGCAGCTTCATGTGGGATAACGCCCAACACGCCGCCGATTTGTTTTCCAAAAAAATCAAAGGGTTCACTTATACCCGCACTGCCAATCCGACCACAGCCGCTTTTGAAAAACGCATCGCCGCCTTAGAAGGCGCGGAACGCGCGGTCGCCACTTCGACCGGTATGTCCGCGATTCAGGCGGCGTTTTTCACCTTCCTGCAGGCGGGCGACCATGTGATTTCCAGCCGCAGCCTGTTCGGCACGACCGTCGGCTTTATCAATAACATCGTCACCAAATTCGGCATCGAAGTGAGCCATGTGTCGCCGACAGATGTGGACGAATGGAAAGCCGCCGTCAAAGCCAACACCAAACTGCTGTTTTTGGAAACACCTTCCAACCCCTTGGGCGAAGTGGCCGACTTGGAAGCCTTGGCAGAATTGGCGCACAGCATCGGCGCGCTTTTGGTGGTGGACAACAGCCTGCTGTCGCCCGTCGGCTCGCAGCCTTTGAAACACGGCGCGGATATTTCCGTTTCCTCCGCAACCAAAGCCATCGACGGACACGGGCGCGTGATGGGCGGCGTGTTGGCGGGTTCGGAAGAATTGATGACGCAGGTCGCCGTTTACTGCAACTCTTGCGGGCTGGCAATGTCGCCGTTTAACGCATGGCAGTTGTTGAGCGGCGTGGAAACCCTGTCGCTGCGTATGGAAAAACAGTTCGACAACGCCCTGAAAATCGCCCAATGGCTGCAAGCGCAGCCGCAGGTTCAAGCCGTTTACTACACCGGATTGCCCGACCATCCGCAGGCGGAGCTTATCCGCAAACAGCAAAACGGCGGCGGCATTGTCATCGGCTTTGAAGTCGCGGACACTGACGCCGCGTGGAAAATCGTGGACGGCGTCGAACTCTTCTCCCGTACCGCCAACCTCGGCGACGTGCGCTCGACCATTACCCACCCGTGGACAACCACACACGGCAGGATGCAGCCCGAAGAAAAACTCGCCGCCAATATCCGCCCCGGACTGGTGCGCCTGTCCGTCGGTTTGGAATACGTCGATGATTTGATTGACGATTTGAAACAGGCGTTGGCACGTTAAGGCAAACGCCCGACGGACGGTATTTGCTGAACCATTACATTTCAGACGACCTCTTGGCGTTTTAAAGGTCGTCTGAAAACATTAAAATATAGTGGATTAACTTTAAATCAGGACAAGGCGGACGAAGCCGCACAGTACAGACAGTACAGAACCGATTCACTTTGGTGCTTCAGCACCTTAGAGGAATCGTTCTCTTTGAACTAAGGCGAGGTAACGCCGTCGGTTTAAAGTTAAGCCACTATATACACAACATCAAATAAGGAAATCAATTATGAGTGAAGCAGAATTTTCTGACTGGGCGATGAAAATCTGCCTGACCGGACTGGTTATTTTCTTGGGCTTTATCGTCTGGAACTTGGGCAAGGAATCCAAGGCGGGCAAATTCGGCATCGCGATTTTGTTCCTGGTATTGGGCTTGGGCGTGTTCGGCTTTATTTTCAAAGAAGTGCTGATTAAATTCATCGCCCTGCCTTGAGGCGGCAAACTAAGAAGAATAAGGGAAAGGTCGTCTGAAAACCCCGAATACGGGCTTTTTCAGACGACCTTTGCATTTTGAAAGTAAAGTTTAAGATAGGAGCTTGGTACATGATTGAAGTATTACTGCCCGGAATTTGGTATGGCAAAGTCAATCAGATGAGTTTGGATGAACTAAAGGGCAGCTTGCTTTCGGTTCAGGAAGAACGTGAACGCATATTGCTCATTGTCGAAATCATGAAAAAAGGAGATTTTTCCGTCAAAAACCTTTTAGTCGACCTGATGAACCAAACAAAAGATAAAACGGTATTAAATTTGTGTATTAGGCTGTTTTGTTCGGTGTGTACACACGATGATTTGCAAAACATTGGGAATTTGCGTTTTTTGGATTCCGCATCGTCATTTGGTGCCTTTACCTTCGTTGTCGGCGCAACGGCAACAATGTCATACCAAGTCACTCCATACCTTTTAGCGTTGTGGGGGCAATGGGATGGCTTTGACAGTAATTTAGAAATAGCGATAAAAGATGCGTTGGATATTTTCCTCAACTATCGTTCAACATTATCGGAAAACGCAACCTTGGATGAGGTAGGAAATTTATATCTGGATAAGATAAAAACGATAGATTCAGATTGTTATTACTATAAAGCCTCTCCCGCCTTTCCCGGTTTATTGACGCAAGAAATTATGACTGCTCTATATATTGCCGCACAAAAGAGGGAAAAATATAATCTCTATGTCCAATCTTCCCTTTTATCTATCTTTACGGGCGAAAAAATTCCAGTTGAGACTGATGCTGTCATCTCGAGAAATGAACTTGATTTGATGATTGGCTATATCGATCGGTTAGCCGAAAAAAACTGGATAGAGGGTATGAAGTATTTTTATGGACACCCCGTTGAAAATTTATAAAACGGAAGAAATATCGATATCCATAAATGTATGGCAGCTTCAATGGCAAACCGCCATGTTGTCGTTATTCCTTATTTGAATTCCTGCTATATTTATCAACTCTTTCAGACAACCTTTTGTCCTGAGAACTGTCTTTATTTGTTGGCGTTCAAAGCCCTGCCTTGAGGCGGTAACGGCAAGATAAGCGGAAAGGTCGTCTGAAAACGGATTTAAAGATCGGAGGTAGGCATGTTTTCGCTATTTGGTCTGTTGTTGTGTCTGTTATGGTGTGCAGTTGATATCGTTGCCGTCAATCGAGGATTCGGATTAAACACAAAACAAAGCATTATCGCTGGTATGAGCCTGTTTGCAGTTCAAATGATCGGGGCATTGTGCGTGGGTGTGGCGGTTGCTCTGATTGCCGAACCGATTGTCCGCCATTTTTTCGGGAACAGTGAGGCTGCCATTGGCATCAGTCTTTTGACGGGTTATGCGTCCGTACCGGTTTCTACTTATCTGGTGGGGTTGTGGTGGCTGAAACAATATCAGCTTCCGAGGATGGAAAAGCCTGATCGTTTGTTTGTCAAAACGGTTGCAGCCGCTCTGCCTTTGGTGCAGGTTATTTTGTTTGTTGTTTCGCTGTCTAACGGTTGATAAACGCTATACAGGGAATAAAAAAGGTCGTCTGAAAACCTTGAATCTGGGTTTTCAGACGACCTTTTGTCCTGATGGGGCTGTCTTTATTTGTTGGCGTTCAGATAAAGGTTGATCAGGCGGGTGGTGGAGCTGTCGTGTTTTTGTACGCCGGTTTCGCCAGTCAGCTCGGCGAGGATGGTTTTGGCGAGCTGTTTGCCGAGTTCGACACCCCATTGGTCGAAGCTGTTGATGCCCCAGATGATGCCTTGGACGAAGGTTTTGTGTTCGTACATGGCGATCAGGCTGCCCATGTTGCGGGGGTTGATTTTGTCCATGAGGATGAGGTTGGTCGGGCGGTTGCCTGAGAAGGTTTTGTGCGGAACCAGCTCTTCGATGCGCTCTGCTTCCATGCCTTGGGCTTTGAGTTCGGCGCGGACTTCGTCGGGGGTTTTGCCGCGCATGAAGGCTTCGGCTTGGGCGAAGACGTTGGCGAGCAGGATTTCGTGGTGACCGCGCAGGTTGCTGCGTTTCTCAAGCGAGGCGATGAGGTCGATCGGGGTGATGTGGGTACCTTGGTGCAGCAGTTGGAAGAAGGCGTGCTGACCGTTGATGCCGGTTTCGCCCCAAATAATCGGGGAGGTTTCGTAGCCGACTGCTTTGCCGTCGAGGGTAACTTGTTTGCCGTTGCTCTCCATGTCGAGCTGCTGGATGAATTTGGGCAGGCGGTGGAGGTGTTGGTCGTAGGGGGCGATGACGTGGCTGCCGCCGCCGTAGTAGTTGATGTACCAGATGCCGATGAGGGCGAGGATGACGGGCATGTTGCGCTCGAGCGGGGTGTTGATGAAGTGTTGGTCCATCAGGTGCGCGCCGTTGAGCATTTCGATGAAGTTTTCTTCGCCCAAATAGAGCATGATGGGCAGGCCGATGGCTGACCATAGGCTGTATCGTCCGCCGACCCAGTCCCAAAATTCGAACATGTTGGCGGTGTCGATGCCGAACTCGGCGACGGCTTTTTGGTTGGTGGATACGGCGACGAAGTGTTTGGCGACGGCGGCTTCGTCGCCGGCGTGGTCAAGGAACCATTTGCGCGCGGTCAGGGCGTTGGTGAGGGTTTCTTGGGTGGTGAAGGTTTTGGAGGCGATGATGAAGAGGGTGGTCTCGGGGTGGACTTTGGACAATACGTCGCGCAGTTGGGAGCCGTCCACGTTGGAGACGAAGTGCATGTTGAGGCGGGGGTGTCCGAAGGGTTTGAGCGCGGTACACATCATCAGCGGGCCGAGGTCGGAGCCGCCGATGCCGATGTTGACGATGTCGGTGATGACTTGGTTGGTATAGCCTAACCAGCTGCCGCTGCGGACTTCGTGTGCGAATTCGCCCATGCGTTGGAGGACGTGGTTGACTTTGGGCATGACGTCTTCGCCGTCAACGATGATGGGGGAGTTGGTGCGGTTGCGCAGGGCGACGTGGAGGACGGCGCGGTTTTCGGTGGTGTTGATTTTTTCGCCGCGGAACATCTGCTGCATGCGTTCGGGTACGCCGGCTTCACGGGCAAGCTCGAACAACAGTGCCATGGTTTCGTCGTTGATGCGGTTTTTGGAGTAATCCAGCGTCAGTCCGCCGACTTGCAGCCAGTAGCGTTCGGCACGCTGCGGGTCTTGATCGAACATTTCGCGCATGTGTTGTTCTTTGGTTTCGTCAAAATGTATCCATAATTTTGACCAAGCCGGTAAGTCGTGAAGGTGTTTCATCGGATGCTCCTGAGGTTGGACGGTTTTGTGGGAAAACGGCCGCGAGGTCGTCTGAAACGGGAACGGGTGGGTTTCCGTTTTTAGGGGTGGGTGTGAATGCGGGGTCTGCCGTTATTTGGGTTGGGTGTCAATATTGAAGAAAAACGGCGGCACTGATTTTTTGGTCGGTATTTTCAGACGACCTTGGGATATGTCGGGTCGTCTGAAAATGTATAGTGGCTTAACTTTAAACCAGTACGGCGT
>NZ_KV800944.1:34760-41549 GCF_001810355.1 Neisseria sp. HMSC074B07
CTTGTCCTGATTTAAATTTAATCCACTATATTGTTTAGTCTTTGTCGTAATCGATGTGTTTGTTGTGTATGCTTTTTTTGCTTTTTTGCAGTTGCAGGCTGGCGGCATCGCCCAGGCGAAGGGCGAGTCCGATGGCGAGGATGTCGATGACGGCGAGTTGCAGCAGGCGGGACACCATGGGGGTGTAGAGTTCGGCGTTTTCCTGTGTGGCGATGCTCAATACGCAGTCGGCAAGCTGTGCCAGCGGGGAGTCGTTGCGGGTCAGGGCGATGACGGATGCGCCGTTTTCTTTGGCGATGCTGACGGCGTCTAAAAGCTCGATGGACGAGCCGGTGTTGGAAATGGCGACGACAACGTCTTGGTCGGACAGGACGGAGGCTGCCATCAGTTGGGTGTGGGTATCGACGTAGGCGACGGTGGAAATGCCGAAGCGGAAGAATTTGTGTTGCGCGTCTTGGGCGACGATGCCGGAGTTGCCGACGCCGTAGAACTCGACACGGCGGGCGTGCATCAGGGTGGCGATGGCGTTTTCCAGTTCGGACTCTTTCAGAAAGCGGCGTTCGCCCAAAATGGAGGCGGCGGCGTTGCCCAATACTTTTTCGACAACGATGCTCATGTCGTCGTCGGCGTTGAGCTCTTCATGGACGTAGGGCATACCTTCGTGGCCTATGCTGGCGGACAGGGCGAGTTTGAACTCGGGCAGTCCTTTGTAGCCCAGGCTGCGGCAAAAACGGATGACGGTCGGCTGGCTGACGGATGCGCGCTCGGCGATTTCGGCGACGGCGGCATGGACAAACCATTTGGGTTCCGCCAAGGCGCATTCGGCGACTTTGCGTTCTGCGCCCGACAGGTTTGACAGTGATTCGCTGATTTTGCTTAACATAAATATGCCCTTCGGTGTGTGCCGCCCCTTGTCGGGGCGGCTTGTGTGATTAAACGTTTTTCAAGTGGTTGTCGAGTGCCGCCGCTGCGCCGGTGATGCCCGGAAATTCGCTTAAGACGACATAGACGGGAATCGCGGCGAGATAGGCTTCGAAACGGCCTTTGTTTTCAAAGCGGCTGCGGAAAGGTGAGGTTTTAAAATATTCCAAAACGCGGGGGATGATGCCGCCGCACAAATACACGCCGCCGCGCGCGCCCAGCGTCAGGGCGAGGTTGGAGGCGACCGTGCCGAGCATGGCGCAGAAGATGTCCAAAGTCTGACGGCAGAGCGGGGACGTGCCGCTTAAGGCTTTTTCGGTGATTTCGGACGGTTTGAGGCGGTAGTTTTTCAGTTTGTCGCGTTTGGCGAGTGCCTCGTAAATCAGGCTCAAACCTGCGCCGCTGAGGAAGCGTTCGGCGGAAACATGGCCGTATTTGTTTTTCGCATACTGCCAAATCAAAACTTCCATGTCGTCAAACGGCGGGAAGCTGGAATGGCCGCCTTCGCCGGCAAGCGCCACCCAGCCTGCGGGGCTGTGCACCAGTCCGCTCACGCCCAAACCGGTTCCCGGCCCGATGACGGCTTTGGGGGCGAATTCGATGGGTTTATGCCCGCCTACCTGCATCAGGTCTTTGCTTGAAGTCTGCGTTACCGCCAATGCCTGCGCGGTAAAGTCGTTCAAGAGGATGAGGGTGTCCAGCCCCAGTGCCTGACGGGTGGTTTCGATGGAAAACGCCCAGTGGTGGTTGGTCATTTGCACCCAGTCGCCCAATATCGGGTTGGCGATGGCGAAGGCGGCGTGCCGGACTTCGGCTCCGCCTGCCTGTTCCAAATAGGCTTTGGCGGCATCGACGATGGTGTCGTAGTCTTTGCACGGCAAGACTTGGGCTTTTTCAATCTGATGCGGGGCGGTTTCGAGCGCGAAGCGGGCGTTGGTGCCGCCGATGTCGGCGACCAGGCGCGGATAGTTTTTGCCGACGGGTTGTTGAATATCAGTTTGAGTAGAAGACATGGCAGTTCACTCCTTGATGGTTCAATACCAGGCTGGTCGGATATTCCAAATCGGCGCGCGCGGCGGCTTTGTCGAACACGGCTTTTTTCTCCGCACCCTGAATCGCCAAAAAGACGTTTTCCGTTTTGGCGATGGCGCCCAAGGTCATGCTGACGCGTTCGTGCGGCGCGGTAACGGGCGTGGTGTGGATGAGGGTCGGGTCGTCTGATTCGTTGATGGCTGCCTTCAGCTGCGGCGCTTGCGGGAAGAGGGAGGCGGTATGTCCGTCGCCGCCCATGCCCAAAATCAGTACGTCAGGTTGTTTGTAATGTTTCAGCGCGTAGGCAACGACGCTGTCGGGTTGTAATTCAGTTTCAGTTTTACCCGCTTCGACAACGGGAATCCAAGTCGCTGCGGCGGCTTTGTTTTGCAACAGGTATTCGTGTGCTAGGGCAGTGTTGCTGTCGGCGTGGGTCGTCGGCACGATGCGCTCGTCAACCAAAGTGATGCTGACTTTTTGCCAGTCCAAATCTTTTTGTGACAAGGCTTGGAAGAAGGGAATCGGCGAGCGGCCGCCGGAAACTGCCAATACTGCGCTGCCTTTGTTATTCAGCGCGTTTTGCAGCGCGACGGCGACTGCGTCTGCCAAAGCCTCTGAAGCGGCTGCTGCGTTTTCGTATTCATGCCAAACGAACATAAAAGTGTCCTTTCTCTGTTTTCAGACGACCTTTTTGTTAAGAAGGGGGCAGGAGGTCGTCTGAAAGGCAGTGTTTGTGAGCGGGAAAGTAAGTGAGAGCCTGTATTGTCGATGGCGGCGAGAATGTCGGCGGAAACGCCTAATCTGCCGCCTTATGGTTTTCAGACGACCTTTTTGAACCGTGAACGTTTCAAACAAAGGTCGTCTGAAAAGGCTTTACTGGTCTTCGTGCCACTTGTGTCCGTCGCGCGCCAACAGTTCGCGGGCGGCCTCCGGACCCCATGAATGCGCGTCGTAGCCGTGCGGCGGGGTGGTGTTGCTTGCCCAGTTATCCAAAATCGGCATCACATATTCCCAAGCGGCTTCGAGTTCGTCGCGGCGGTTGAAGAGGGCGAGCTTGCCGTTGATGACGTCCAGCAGCAGGCGTTCGTAAGCTTCGGCGCGGCGGCCTTCGAGGACTTTGTCCAAGTCGGCTGCCAGCGGCACGATTTCGACTTTGTTGCCTGCGCCCGGCGTTTTCATCTGCGTATAGAGGCGTACGGATTCGGTCGGTTGCAATTCGATAACCAAACGGTTTGGCGTGGCTTGGCTGTTTTCAAAAATATGGTTTTGCAGCGGACGGAAGTTCAATACGATTTCTGCCACTTTGCCCGCCATGCGTTTGCCGGTGCGCAGATAGAAGGGAACGCCTTTCCAACGGTCGTTTTCGATTTCGGCTTTGATGGCGACGTAGGTTTCGGTGAAGCTGTTTTGCGGAACGTTGATTTCTTGCAGATAGCCGTTCATGCCTTTGGCGGCGGTGTATTGTCCGCGCACGACGTTTTCGTTGACAGATTCGATGGTCAGCGGTTTCAATGATTTGATGACTTTGACTTTTTCATCGCGCACTGCGTCGGCATCCAAGCTGGCGGGTGCTTCCATCGCAGTCATGCACAGCATTTGCATCAGGTGGTTTTGCACCATGTCGCGCAGCGCGCCGGTAATGTCGTAGAACTCGCCGCGTTCTTCCACGCCGAGCTGTTCGGCGATGGTCAGTTGTACGCTTTCGATATATTTGTTGTTCCACAACGGCTCGAACATCACGTTGGCAAAACGCAGCGCCAGCAGGTTTTGTAGGCTTTCTTTGCCTAAGTAGTGGTCGATGCGGTAGATTTGGCTTTCTTTGAAGTAGCGGGCGACATCGGTATTGATTTGTTGGGAAGAGGCGAGGTCGGTACCCAGCGGTTTTTCCAAAACGACGCGCGCGTTGTCGGCGTTCAGTCCGACTTTGGCAAGGTTTTCGCAGGCTTGCGCGAAGAATTTCGGCGCGGTGGAAAGATAGATGATGACGTTGTCGGTCTCTTTGCGGGCTTTGACTTTTTCGCCCAAAGCGGCAAAATCGGCTTCTTGGGTAACGTCGACTTTCAAATATTCGATGCGTTTGACGAACGATGCCCAGGCGTCGTCTGAAAAGTTTTGTTTGACATGGATTTTGGAGTTGGTTTCCACTTTTGCCAAAAAGCCCGCCGTATCCAAATCGCTGCGGCTGACACCTAAAATACGACCCTGAGGATTGAGCAACCCTGCAACGTGCGCCTGATACAGACAAGGCAGCAGCTTACGCATTGCCAAATCGCCGGTCGCGCCGAACAACACCAAATCAAAATTTGTTTGTGTACTCATCGTTTTATCTCTCGTTGAGGAAGGCCTTGTGCCGGCGCCGCCGGATGCCGTGAAAGACGGGCGGTTTCGGCAGAAAAGCAATGGAAACCAATCGCCTGCATCAAAATTTCAAAACAGGCGGGCTAATGAGTAGTAATACTACACATGGCTACACATTTTGTCTATTCTCATTTTTACAAATTATTTGACTTAGTTTAAAAGTTTGATGAGTTTGGTCTGGTAGATTTTCACAAATGACGCATATCACGATTTAAATCAAATTTCTTACATTTAGCAGATTATTTTGTAACTAAATTACAGGTTTTGTATTATAATAGCCTGCATAGATAGAGTGAGGCTTTCAGACGACCCCTTGCATGGTTTGAAAGGTCGTCTGAAACGCTGAACGCCCCACACCCAATACAAAAAATCAGAAACGCGCAAACAAAAATCCCATACCACCCCTTCCGACAGGAGACCGAACATGAATCCCACTCCTATCCACCCCAAGCTCGCCGAAATCACCGAGCGCATCATCGAACGCAGCCGTCCGACCCGCGAAAAATATCTGGCGAAAATCCGCAGCGCCAAACAAATGGGACGGCTGGAGCGCAACCAGCTCGGTTGCAGCAACTTGGCGCACGGCTACGCCTCCATGCCCAAAAGCATCAAAATCGAAATGCTTCAGGACACCGTCCCCAACTTAGGCATCATCACCGCCTACAACGACATGGTTTCCGCACACCAGCCGTTTAAAGACTTCCCCGACCAAATTAAAGACGAAGCGCAGAAAAACGGCGCAACCGCGCAAGTTGCCGGCGGTACGCCCGCCATGTGCGACGGCATCACGCAGGGCTACGCCGGTATGGAATTGTCGCTGTTCTCCCGCGACGTCATCGCCATGAGTACCGCCATCGGCCTGTCGCACCAAATGTTCGACGGCAGCCTGTTTATGGGCGTGTGCGACAAAATCGTACCGGGTTTGATGATTGGCGCGCTTTCGTTCGGTCATATTCCGGGCATCTTCGTCCCCGCAGGCCCGATGTCCAGCGGTATCGGCAATAAAGAAAAAGCCCGCACCCGCCAGCTTTTCGCCGAAGGCAAAGTCGGCCGCGACGAACTTTTGAAAAGCGAAATGGGTTCCTACCACAGCCCCGGTACCTGCACCTTCTACGGCACGGCAAACTCCAATCAAATGATGATGGAAATGATGGGCGTACACCTGCCCGCCGCCGCTTTCGTCCATCCCTATACCGACCTGCGCGAAGCCTTGACCCGCTACGCTGCCGGACACCTCGCACGCGGCATCAAAAACGGCACCATCAAACCCTTGGGCGAAATGTTGACCGAAAAATCCTTCATCAACGCCCTGATCGGTCTGATGGCGACCGGCGGCTCGACCAACCACACCATGCACCTCGTCGCCATGGCGCGCGCCGCAGGCGTGATTTTGAACTGGGACGACTTTGACGAAATTTCCTCCATCATCCCGCTGCTCATCCGCGTGTACCCCAACGGCAAGGCCGACGTGAACCACTTTACCGCAGCAGGCGGCCTGCCTTTCGTTATCCGCGAATTACTGGACGCAGGTTTGTTGCACGACGATGTCGATACCGTCGTCGGACACGGTATGCGCCACTACACCAAAGAACCTTTCCTCATCGACGGCAAACTCGAATGGCGCGAAGCCCCCGAAACCAGCGGCAACGACGACATCCTGCGCAAAGTCGACAACCCGTTCTCCCCGGACGGCGGCCTGCGCCTGATGAAAGGCAATATCGGACGCGGCGTGATTAAAGTGTCCGCCGTGCGCGAAGGCTGCCGCATCATCGAAGCGCCCGCCATCGTGTTCAACGACCAACGCGAAGTGTTGGCAGCGTTTGAACGCGGCGAGTTGGAACGCGATTTTGTGTGCGTCGTCCGCTACCAAGGCCCGCGCGCCAACGGTATGCCCGAGTTGCACAAACTGACCCCGCCTTTGGGCATCCTGCAAGACCGCGGCTTCAAAGTGGCGCTACTGACCGACGGCCGTATGTCCGGCGCGTCCGGCAAAGTGCCCGCGTCCATCCACATGACGCCCGAAGCCCTGATGGGCGGCAACATCGCCAAAATCCGTACCGGCGACCTGATCCGCTTCGACTCCGTTACCGGCGAACTCAACGTCCTGATTAACGAGGCCGAATGGAACGCCCGCGAAGTCGAACACATCGACTTGAGCGCGAACCAACAAGGCTGCGGCCGCGAACTCTTCGCCAACTTCCGCAGCATGACCAGCAGCGCAGAAACCGGTGCCATGAGCTTCGGCGGCGAATTTGCCTGATGCACGTTTCAGACGACCTTTTCAAACGGAAGGTCGTCTGAAAAATTATTGAAGCGGTTTAAGTTCAAGATGTCGGATTCAAGAATCCGACCTACAGCCCCAAAGGTCGTCTGAAATTTATAATCCCGTCCCGTTTTAACGCAGCAGATGTAGCGTGGGCTTTGCCCACGAACAAAACCAAAGACGTAGCAACTGTATTTTTCACCCCGTCGGGCAAA
>NZ_KV800945.1:0-2209 GCF_001810355.1 Neisseria sp. HMSC074B07
ACCTCGCCTATTTCCACAACGACCAAATCGGCATACCGAAAGAGATGACCGACATCCATGGCAATCTCTTGTGGTACGGAGAATACACCGCCTGGGTTCGTCTGAAAAAGGACGAACGGGTTTACAAAAACGCGCATCAACCGTTCAGATTGCAAAACCAATACTTCGATGAAGAGACCGGGCTGCATTACAACCTGATGCGGTATTACGAGCCTGAGGCCGGGCGGTTTGTAAATCAGGACCCGATTAAATTAATTGGTGGAGATAATTTATATCAGTTTGCACCGAATTCCATTGGGTGGATTGATACTTTAGGTTTGGCACGTAGAGGAACTTACAGAGGAGAGAGAAAGAGCCATAAAGGAGGAGAAACCAATCACTCTCCAGCTTGGGGAGCATATAAAGATTTACCAAATAGACCGTCTTATGGTTCTGCACCTGCGTATCATATGGATAAAGTTGATCATAGAGGCATGTCAAGTACAGGGAGTTCAACTACTGTTCGTCGTTGGAGATCGCAACAAAGACAATTTATTCTTCAAGGTCGATGGGATTTGGCTATGGAGATGGATATTATTGAAACCAAGAGGAAATTTGAAGATAAATATGATAAAAGATTGAGAAGGATGGTGCGAGAAGCTGTTAGACAGAAATTAATCACTAAATATCAAGCATCTAAACTAAGAAAGGTCATTGGAAAATGCAAGTGAATGAAGTTAAAATTATTCCTTTTAAAGGCATAGATTTAGGTAATCGTTTTTTTCAACTTGGAAATACGATGGAGCAAATTATTGCTAAATATGGAAAGGCAGCAAAGGTTATAGAAGATAACATTCTTAAAATTACTTCTGAATATAGAGATGCCTGCACATTAGAATATAAAAATAATAAATTAGTTAGCATTATTTGTAGTAAACATCTGAATCCAATATTTGATAATTTAAATCTTTTTGAGCCTGAAAATATTAAAAAATTAAAAGAAGAATATGATTGCATTGATGGAAAAGCATATATTACATTTCCCACTTTAGGTATTTCCATAGGTGGCATGTCCAAAAAAAGGATACCTGAAGGTAAAGTTGTTATAGTCTTCGTAAAAGAGGAGATAGATACTTATGAATTTTTTGCTAATGAGGATTGAGAAGCTGTCGCTCGCTTAAATCCAAGCCGTAGCCTGCATAAACTCTTAAGTCCTGACGTAAGGTATGTGCGGTACGCACGCACGCGGTTTCTGTTTTTCAGACGACCTCACTATCTTCTTTGAGGTCGTCTGAATCATTTGTTCTTTAACAATCTCATTAGCAGTTGACATAGAGGTCGTCTGAAAACGAACTTTCAGGCGACCTTCATCTTATTTCGTCAAAAATGTGCGCATGAAAGGGTTTTCATATCATACTGCTGCCTTTGAAATAGAATAAAAGGCGTATATAAAATCATGTAGGAAGGATGATTTCGGAAACCAAACGGCAGGGATTAATTTCTAGGAAACAGGCAGCAAGATTGCGTAGAATTATTGGTAAATGTTCCTAATTTTATTAATGTAAATATATTGGAAAGGGTTAATATGACCTACTTGATTAAGCCATATGAATCAATTGGTGATTTTGTATTTGGTACTTCTATTGAGGAAATACAAGAAAAATATGGAAAACCAGCAAGAATGGTTGAAGATAATATTATGAATAATAAGGTGGAATATAGGAATGCTTGTGAGTTAGTTTATGAAAACGATAAATTGGTTTATGGATATTGCTTAAAAGATTCTAATCCCATATTAGGAGATATTGATATATTTAAAAATTCAATCGAAGACCTTAAAGCTATCGATTCAGAATTTATCGAAGGAAAAAAATATATTCTTTTTAAGAATCTCGGGATTTGTATAGGAGGTATGACAGGAAAAAAAATTCCTGAAGGCAAGTTATTAATTGCATTTGATAAAAATCACTTTGATTTTTTTGAATGTTTTATCGAGGTGTAATCGAACTGTAAGCCAATGAAACTCCCAATTCCGATGTAGAGTAAGTCGTAGCCTGCACAAAACCTTCAGTCCTGGCGTAGGGTTTGTGCGGTACGCACGCATGCGGTTTCTGTTTTTCAGACGACCTCACTATCTTCTTTGAGGTCGTCTGAAACATTTGTTCTTTAACAATCTCATTAGCGGTTAACATAGAGTAGAGGTCGTCTGAAAACCAACTTTCAGATGACC
>NZ_KV800946.1:0-1874 GCF_001810355.1 Neisseria sp. HMSC074B07
TGTTGGGGGAAAAGGAATTTTGCAAAGGTCTCATTCTGTTAATGCCCGCTCCCTGAAAAACCCAAAAGGTCGTCTGAAAACCTTAAACCAAGATTTTCAGACGACCTTTTTTATCTGATACGACAGAGACTTGTCCCATTTAGACAAGCCCGCTGCAACTAAAGCCTACATCCCGCCGTAATTCGGTCCGCTTGCGCCTTCGGGGCAAATCCAAGTGATGTTTTGCGTCGGGTCTTTGATGTCGCACGTTTTGCAGTGGACGCAGTTGGCGGCGTTGATTTGCAGGCGCGGGCTGCCGTTTTCTTCGACGATTTCGTACACCCCGGCCGGACAATAGCGCGTTTCGGGCGAGGCGTATTCTTTGTAATTCACGTCTATCATCGTTTGCGGATTTTTCAGCACCAAATGGTCGGGCTGGTTTTCTTCGTGCGCGAGATTGGCGAGGAAGACGCTGCTTAAGCGGTCGAAGGTCAACACACCGTCGGGTTTCGGATAATCAATCGGCTTGCACGCGGCGGCTTTTTTGAGCTGCTCGTTGTCTTTGCCGTGATGTTTCAAGGTCCACGGGGCCTTGCCTCTGAAAATCATCTGGTCGATGCCGGTATAAAGCGAGCCGAGGTAAACGCCCCATTTGAATGACGGACGGACGTTACGCGCGGCGTAAAGCTCTTGATACAGCCAGCTTTGTTCGAAACGTTGCTGATAATCCGCCGCCTCTTTGCCGCTGTCGAAGCTTTCCACTTCTTCGAGGTTTTCCAACAAGGGGAACACGGCTTCAGCGGCAAGCATGGCGGATTTCATGGCCGTATGGATGCCTTTGATACGCGGCATATTCAGGAAACCCGCCGCATCGCCGATTAAAACGCCACCCTTGAACGAGAGCTTCGGCAGACTTTGCAGACCGCCTTCAATCAGCGAACGCGCGCCGTAAGCGATGCGGCGGCCGCCTTCGAAGGTTTTGCGGATTTCGGGATGGGTTTTGAAACGTTGGAACTCTTCAAACGGTGACAGATAAGGGTTTTGATAGTCCAAACCGACCACGAAACCGACGGCGACTTTGTTGTCGTCGAAATGGTAAACAAACGCGCCGCCGTAGGTTTTGCTGTCCAGCGGCCAGCCCGCGCTGTGTATAACCAGACCTGGCTGATGTTTTTCAGACGACACTTCCCAAATCTCTTTGATGCCCAAGCCGTAAGTTTGCGGCTGGCTGTTTTGGTCGAGTTGGAAACGCTCGATAATTTGCTTGGAAAGTGAACCGCGGCAGCCTTCGGCAAACAGAGTTTGCTGCGCCCAAAGCTCCATGCCTGGCTGGAAACTGTCGGTCGGCTCGCCGTCTTTGCCTACGCCCATATTACCGGTCGCAATGCCTTTGACCGAACCGTCTTCGTAATACAGCACTTCAGCGGCGGCAAAGCCCGGATAGATTTCCACGCCCATATTTTCCGCCTGCTCCGCCAACCAGCGCACGACTTCGCCCAAGCTGACGATGTAGTTGCCATGATTGTCAAAATTGGGGGTAACGGGCAGATTGAACGCTTTTTTCTCGGTCAGGAACAACACTTTGTCCTGCGTTACCGCGCGCGTCAGCGGCGCGCCTTTTTCTTTCCAGTCGGGAATCAGCTCATTCAGCGCAATCGGATCAATGACCGCCCCCGCCAGCGAATGCGCACCCGCCTCAGAACCCTTCTCCACCACGCAAACGCTGATTTCGCGCCCGTTTTTTTCGGCAAGCTGCTTGAGTTTGATGGCGGCGGACAAACCCGACGGGCCTGCGCCGACAATCACGACATCGTACTGCATACTGTCGCGGGTGATGGATTCTGTCATGGTGGTTCCTGTGTATTTATAGTGGATTAACTTTAAATCAGGACAAG
>NZ_KV800946.1:1974-14050 GCF_001810355.1 Neisseria sp. HMSC074B07
GTACTGGTTTAAAGTTAATCCACTATATTATTGAATTGAAAACCCGCGATTATACAACGGGAACATATAGTTACCAAATACAACAAAGGTCGTCTGAAAACCATATTTTCGGTTTTCAGACGACCTTTTCATCTTTGCGGCTATTTGGTTTTGAACCAGGCAAACCACACCAATACAATCACAAAGCCAAAATAGGCGATGCTCCAGTACGGCAGTGCAATACCCAGCAGATAGTCCGGTACGGCACAATCGCCAAAGCCGCGCACAATTGGTTCAAACCAGTCAAACAGCGGCCAATCCTTCAAACGGAAAGTCCACGGCGCACCGCAGGACGGCGCACTGCCCGGCGGCAGGCTTTGCAGCCACAATTGATAGGCCGCAACACCCGCGCCATAAACCGCAGGCACACTGACCAACAAGGCGCTGAACAGTCTGCCAATCTTAGAAGCCTGACGGAAAAAGGCTGCCGTCAAAGCCACCAATCCGACCGCCAAAACCGACAAGCGCTGCAAAATACATAAAACGCAAGGGTCCATTCCTAAAACATATTGTGAGACGAACGAACCGCAGGCAGCCAAGATCGATAAGACAACCAGAAAAAAGATGGTTTTTCTAAAAAAATTCATAACCTTAAACTTTCCAATTATTCAGACGACCTTTTTATTCATTTCAAAACAACCGCTGTATCAAATGCGCATCGGCATAACGATGTATTTGAAGTTCGGGTTGTTCGGTACGGTAAACAAGGTCGAGCGGTTGGCATCGCCGAAGGCGAGCTGCATATCGTCGGAATGGATGTTGCGCAATACATCCATCAGATAGCCGATGTTGAAGCCGACTTCGAGTTCGCCGCCTTGGTAGGCGATTTCGAGTTCTTCGCGGGCTTCTTCCTGCTCGTTGTTGCTGCACACGACGCTCAAGAGGCCGGGTTGCAGGAACAGGCGCGCGCCGCGGAATTTTTCGTTGGCAAGGATGGCGGCACGTTCAAGCGCGCCCAAAAGTTGGGTGCGTGAAACGAGGAAAATTTTGTCGTTGTCTAGCGGGATGACGCGGTTGAAATCGGGGAATTTGCCGTCGATGACTTTGCTGACGATGGTCGTACCGTTGCATTGGAAGCGTACTTGGTTGTTGAGCAGCTCGACGCTGATGGGTTCGGACGGGTTGTTCAGCAGTTTGAAGAGTTCCAAAACGGTTTTGCGCGGCAGGATGACTTCGGTTTTGGGCAACTCGGCTTCGATTTGGCTGGCGGCGTAGGCAAGGCGGTGGCCGTCGGTGGCGACGAGGCGCAGTTGGTTGCCTTCAACCTGCATCAGCAAGCCGTTGAGGTAGTAGCGGATGTCTTGTACTGCCATGCTGTATTGGACTTGTGAAAGCATGGTTTTGAAAGTCTCCTGCGACAGGGAAAACGCTGCGCTGATGTCTTCGCCGACGCTCATCAGCGGGAAGTCTTCGGCAGGCAGGGTTTGCAGGGCGAAGCGTGATTTGCCTGCACGCAGGGTCAGACGGTTGTCCGCCCAGTCGAGCGAAACGATGGCGCTGTCGGGCAAGGCGCGCAGGATGTCTTGGAATTTTTTGGCGTTGGTGGTGATGCGGAAGTCGCCCGCCTGACTTTCGGGGCCGGCTGTGTTGATTTGGATTTCCAAGTCGGTCGCCAGGAGTTTGGTTTGACCGTCTTTGCTTTCGAGCAGGACGTTGGAGAGGATGGGCAGGGTATGGCGGCGTTCGACGATACCGGTAACGGCTTGCAGCGGCTTGAGCAGACTGTCGCGGTCGGCTTGTAAAATCAGCATGGTCAATTCCTTTTGAATCGGTTATTTCGGGTGTTTTTGAATCGGGTTCGGCGGACGAGATGGTTGATTCGCCGCCGTTAAAATCAAAGTGTATTTGTGTTTTCAGACGACCTTTTAAGAGAGGGGTCGTCTGAAAGCCGGTTCTGACTCAGTTTTGAATCAGAATCAGGAGTTTTTCGTAATCTTGCGCCAACTCGGGATCTTCTTCGCGCAGTTTTGCTACGGCTTTCACGCCGTGCATGACGGTCGTGTGGTCGCGTCCACCGAAAGCGTCGCCGATGGACGGCAGGCTGAGGGTGGTCAGCTCTTTGGTCAGGCTCATGGCAACCTGACGCGGACGGGCAATATTGCGCGTGCGCTTTTTGCCGAGTATATCGCTGATTTTAATACGGTAATATTTAGCAGTCGCGTCGATAATGGTGTCGGCGGTAATGATTTTGTGTTTTTCGGCAATGATGTCCTGCAAAGCCGTACGCGCCAAATCCATGTCGATAACAGGACGATTCATGAAGCGGCTGCTGGCGCTGACACGGTTGAATGCGCCTTCCAGTTCGCGCACGTTGGAACGAATCAGATTGGCAACAAACAATGCGGCTTCGTCTTCAATACTGATGCCTGCCGCTTCTGCCTTTTTCTGCAAAATCGCCACGCGCATTTCCAGCTCGGGCGGCTCAAGTTCCAAAGTCAAACCCCATGAGAAACGCGATTTGAGGCGGTCGTCCATACCTTCGATTTTGGCAGGCAATACGTCGCAAGTGAGGATGAGCTGTTTTTTCTCGTTATGGAAATGGTTGTACAGATAGAAGAATTCTTCCATCGTGCGGTCTTTGCCTTTGATGAACTGGATGTCGTCGATAATCAGCAGGTCGTATTGTTTGTATTGCTGCTTGAACACATCATAAGTATTGTTGCGCACCGCCTTCATAAAGCTGCGGATATAGTCGTCTGAGTGCATATAGCGCACTTTGGCGTCGGGACGGTTTTTCAGCAGTTCGTTGCCGATGGCCTGCACCAAGTGGGTTTTACCCAAACCCGTGCTGCCGTACAGGAAAAACGGGTTGTAGCCCTGCCCCGGGTTCTCTGCAATGGCTTGGGCGGCGGCGGCGGCAAGGCGGTTGCCCTTACCTTCTACCAAAGTATCGAATGTGTAGTCGCGCGACAGATTGGTCTGTTCGTAACGCGCTTCTTCCGCATCGCGTTGCGCTTCCGTTTTGGCTTTGGCAACGGCTTTGGATTCTGCGGGCGCAGCGGCAGGCTGCTTGTTTTCGTGCGGCAGGTTTTTCATGCGCTGCGCCAAAATGTCCGCCGCCGTTTTCACAACGGAGGGTTTGTCTGAGTTTTCAGACGACGTCCCGTCCGAAAAAGATTCTTGCGCGTCCGCTTTCGGCATTTCTTCGGTCAACGCAGCGTGTTCAGGCGCAACCGCCCCCGCATTTTCCGCCATCTCATAATGCTGCCCCACGCCAGCTTTAAACGCAAACGCTGCCTGCTGCGGAGCCAATTCCGCACGCACCACTTCGATTTTGGCGGCAAACTGGCTTTTGAGCATATTGCAGGCAAACTGGTTTTTACCGTAAACCACCCACACGCCGTTTTCCTCGCCCACGGTCAAGGGCGCAATCCATTGCGCGAACTGCCCGGCAGGCAAAATATCGTGAAGTCGGCGGAGGCACTGCGGCCAAAATTCTGCTAGCGTCATGAATAAGCTCGAGTCGTGGAAATCGTTGGAAAGAAACGGAGAGAAACCGTCGGAAATTGCAGCCTTTGGAAATGCGGTTTCAGCCCGACGGAAAAAGTGTCGCAAATACCGCACAAACCCTATCCGCCAAACCGGACGCCGTCTGAAAATACAATGAAATTATTTTCGGAAAATCATCACGATAAATCCATATCAACATTTTCAGACGACCTATCGCCCGACAAAGGGACAGGAAGTGCCGATTATACCCACTCCGCCAAACTTTATCCACAACCCGCCGGAAATTTTATCCACAAAGCGCCACGCGAATCCGCAAACCAAACCACCCCGCGCGCCATAACCATTTACTTAACCGAGATTGACAAAAGCAGAAAATTAGAGTGTAATTCACGGTTTATTTATCTACCGATTTTTTAGGAAACATCATGAAACGCACTTATCAACCTTCCGTTACCAAACGCAAACGTACCCACGGCTTCCTGGTCCGCTCCAAAACCCGCGGCGGTCGCGCAGTATTGGCAGCCCGTCGCGCCAAAGGCCGCAAACGCTTGGCAGTGTAATTTTGGACTACCGCTTCGGAAAGCAGTACCGCTTATTAAAAACGGATGATTTTTCATCCGTTTTTGCGTTCAAAAACCGACGCAGCCGCGATTTGCTGCAAGTTTCCCAATCTGCCGACAACGGATTGAACCATCCGCGGCTCGGCTTGGTCGTCAGCAAAAAAACAGCGAAACGCGCGCATGAACGCAACTACATGAAGCGCGTCATCCGCGATTGGTTCAGGCTGAACAAAAACAGCCTGCCGCCACATGATTTCGTCGTACGCGTCCGCCTGGCATTCAACCGGCAAAATGCCGCCGAAGCCCGAAACCAATTGGCGCAACTCATGCGCAAACGCTGATGAATACCCTGTTGTCCAAATTCATCCTCGCGCTGATCCGTTTTTACCAATACGCCGTCAGCCCGCTGATACCGCCGCGCTGCCGCTATACCCCGACCTGTTCGCAATACGCTGTCGAGGCAGTCAAAAAATACGGCGCATTCAAAGGCGGCTGGCTCGCCCTCAAACGCATCGCCCGCTGCCACCCTTTCGGCGGACACGGACACGACCCCGTCCCGTAATCCGAATCATTCGGATAACTTGATTTCCTTTAATTTCCCGTCGGTTTCTATATAATGCCGTCTGAAGCAGTTTTCATCTCCATTACATACCCGTCAATTCCAGGAATCTCTTATGGATTTTAAAAGATTTATAGCATTTTTTGCCATTTCGCTGGCAATCTATGCCGGCTGGGAACATTTCTTCCCCAGCCCCAAACCCAATCCGGCACAACAAGCCGCGCAGCAACAGCAGCAAACCGCCGCAACCGCTGCCGCTGAAGCCGCACTCGCCCCCGCAACGCCGATTACCGTAACAACCGACACGGTCAAAGCCGTCATCGACGAAAAAAGCGGCGACCTGCGTCAAATGACCCTGCTCAAATACAAAGCAAATGGCGACGAAAACAAACCCTTCACCCTGTTTAACGACAGCAAAGAATACACCTACGTTGCCCAGTCCGAGCTTTTAGACGCACAAGGCAACAACATCCTGAAAGGCGTCAACTTTACCGCAGCGCAAAAACAATACAGCCTCAACGGCGACAAAATCGAAGTCCGCCTGAGCGCGCCGGAAACAAACGGACTGAAAATCGACAAAGTCTATACCTTTACCAAAGACAGCTACCTCGTCAACGTCCGTTTCGACATCACCAACACCAGCGGCAAGCCTGCCAACCTGAGCGCGGACTACCGCATCGTGCGCGACCGCAGCGAACCTGAAGGTCAAGGCTACTTTACCCATTCCTACCTCGGCCCCGTCGTTTACACCCCTGAAGGCAAATTCCAAAAAGTCAGCTTCTCCGACTTGGACGACGATGCCAAATCAGGCAAAAACGAAGCCGAATACGCCCGCAAAACCCAAACCGGCTGGCTCGGTATGATTGAACACCACTTCATGTCCACTTGGATCCTCCAGCCCAAAGGCGGACAAAGCGTTTGCGCCGCCGGCGACTGCCGTATCGACATCAAACGCCGCAACGACAACCTGTACAGCACCAGCGTCAGCGTTCCCCTTGCCGCCATCCAAAACGGCGCGAAATCCGAAGCCTCCATCAACCTCTACGCCGGCCCGCAGACCACATCCGTCATCGCCAATATCGCCGACAACCTGCAACTGGCAAAAGACTACGGCAAAGTACACTGGTTCGCCTCCCCCCTCTTCTGGCTCCTGAACCAACTGCACAACATTATCGGCAACTGGGGCTGGGCAATCATCGTTTTGACCATTATCGTCAAAGCCGTACTCTACCCGCTGACCAACGCATCCTACCGCTCGATGGCAAAAATGCGCGCCGCCGCGCCCAAACTGCAAGCCATCAAAGAAAAATACGGCGACGACCGTATGGCGCAACAGCAAGCCATGATGCAGCTTTACAAAGACGAAAAAATCAACCCGCTGGGCGGCTGTCTGCCTATGCTGTTGCAAATCCCCGTCTTCATCGGCTTGTACTGGGCGTTGTTTGCCTCCGTAGAATTGCGTCAGGCACCTTGGCTGGGCTGGATTACCGACCTTAGCCGTTCCGACCCTTACTACATTCTGCCCGTAATTATGGCGGTAACCATGTTTGCCCAAACATTCCTCAACCCGCCGCCGACCGACCCGATGCAGGCAAAAATGATGAAAGTCATGCCGCTGATTTTCTCAGCCATGTTCTTCTTCTTCCCTGCCGGTCTGGTATTGTACTGGGTAGTCAACAACCTCCTGACCATCGCCCAACAATGGCACATCAACCGCAGCATCGACAAACAACGCACCCAAGGCGAAGTTGTTTCCTAACAGCGGTTTGACACACAAAAAGGTCGTCTGAAAACTTAATTTCAGACGACCTTTTTGTTTGGGAGCATTATAAAAGATGGCTGATCGGGCATTTAACAACAATCAAACACAAATGCCACACGGCTGAAATCGCGTTTAGCCAAATCTTCGGGCGTAATGAAGAAATTCGCCACACCGGAGTCGCCCCACATCAGTTTTCCAGTATAGCGGTCTTTTTCATTGATATCAGTGTCTAATTGCAACAGCAGGATGTATTTGCGCCAATCAGAACAAGTGATGGTAGCGGGATCGTCAAAATCAGCGTCTTCATCACACTCAAGAAACGGGTCGCCCTGAAGAAAAATCGGAGAACCGCCGATTTTATGCCCTTGAGATTTATTGAAATCTGCATCTTCCTCCTCTTCGCTTGCCGCTTGGAAAATCAGCGGAAACTCCCCAGAAAACGGCAGACATTCTGAATCGGTTGCCTGATAAGCGGAAAAATCGGTTTGCAATTCGCTCTCGGGCAATAATTCGGGATAGTACATAATGCGCCATCCGGCTTGTTCCGACAGATTTTCAAAGTCGTTACCTAAGCCGTAATCCAGCCCATCAACAAAAACTTGCAAGATGCCACGCTCGGGGAAACCGGGCAACGGCGGCACTTCGGAAAAGTTGATTTGTGCCACCAGAGTCAACGGATGCTTTTTCTCGGCGTGATACGGATATTCGGCATTTTTTGGCAGGTAGGGCGTACCGCCTATTTTGCTTTGATAGGCCGTGGTAGCAGCAGCTTCTCCCAATGTGAAGCAGACGGCAGGACGGTACATGAGGTTCTCCTATCGGATAAAAAGTGTTGAATGGAATAAATTATATCGGATTAAATCAATGTTTACCTGAAATCTCCGAGAGGTCGTCTGAAAGTTTAAACTTACTAAACTAGAGCACACTTTTGAAATACTCCTCCTCCTTCCCGATGAACACAAAAAGGTCGTCTGAAAACTTAATTTCAGACGACCTTTTACATTTCCAACCTATTTCACAAACTTCAACACCTTGCCGGATTTTGCCGGCGCATCGGTTTCTTGTTTATTTTCAGTTTCCTGTTCCGGTTGTTCTTTATCGGAAGGTTCATAAGGCTCGACTTCAAATCCCATGCCTTCGCCGCTTTCTCGGGCAAACAGGCTGACAACGTGTCCGACCGGAATCCAAATATCGTGCGCTACGCCGCCAAAGCGGGCCGAAAAGCTGATCCAATCATTGTCGATGTTCAGATTATGGCTGGCAGTCGGTCCGATATTGAGGACAATCTCGTTTTCGCGAACATACTGCATGGGGACGCGGGTATGTTCGTTTACCCATGCGACAATGTGCGGCGTTTGATTGTTGTCCGTACACCATTCGTACAAAGCGCGAATCAGATAAGGCTTGGTAGATGTCGTCATGATGAATCCTTTCGGCCTTTAACGGCGCATGGCCTTCTCAGCAGGGGTCATGGCTTCGATAAAGGCTTCGCGTTGGAAGATACGTTCAGCGTATTTCAGCAATGGTGCGGCGGATTTGCCGAGTTTGATGTCGTAATGGTCGAGGCGCCACAGCAATGGGGACAACGCCACGTCAATCATTGAGAAATCATCGCCGAGAATGTATTTGTTTTTGGTGAACGCAGGCGCGAGCATGGTCAGACCGTTGCCGATGGCTTCGCGCGCTTTCGCCATTTCTTTATTGGTGGAATTCGGGTTTTCCAATACATGCACCAAGCTGAACAACTCTTTCTCCATGCGGAACAAAACCAATCGTCCGCGGCCGCGCATGACGGGGTCGCCGGGCATCAGTTGCGGATGGGGGAAACGTTCGTCTATGTATTCATTAATGATATTGGATTCATAGAGGATCAAATCACGTTCAACCAAAACGGGGACTTGGTTATACGGATTCATTACGGCAAGATCTTCGGGCTTATTGAAAATATCAACGTCTTTGATTTCAAAATCCATGCCTTTTTCGTACAGGACGAAGCGACAGCGTTGGCTGAACGGGCATGTAATGCCTGAATATAATATCATCATGGTATTGGGCTCCTATAAGCATCCCAGACAATCCACTGCCTGAAATTGCAGAATAAAACAATCGCAAAATTATACGCGATTGCATCCAACAATTCCACAAAAAGCACATATCCTCTTGTTTATCAAGCTATTTTCAATAGAATTCAAATTTCTAAAAAACGATATCCAAACTCAAATTCTTTGCTTTTCCGATACGTTTCGATTTTTACAGCAAATTTAAACCGCAGCGGGACATTACCGACGTCTTTACTGCACAAACGAAAAAATCGGCGGCTTTATAGTGGATTAACTTTAAACCAGTACGGCGTTGCCTCGCCTTGCCGTACTATCTGTACTGCGTCGCCTTGTCCTGATTTAAAGTTAATCCACTATAGTCTCCGATTTGTTTCCGACAAGCCGCCAAAAAGGTCGTCTGAAAACCGTTTTTTTCAGTTTTCAGACGACCTCTTGAGCCGACCGCCCTACTTCGGCGTATAACGGCCTGCCATCGCTTTATACACCATGTTTTCGTATTTCAGCGTTTCGTACCGCTGATTCAGCACGTTTTGGGCGGAGCCGTATTCCGTACTCAACGCTTCCAGCCAGTATTTCAGCTCGTTTTTGCCGTGTTGGTAGCGCACTTGGTAGTAGCGGCTGTTTTTCTTGTCCAAGGCGTAACGCTGCTCTTGGTTGTTAAGCGCGGCTTGGGCGTTTTGGTAGGCGAGGTAGTTGGTGTTGACTTCGTTCAGCGCGGTGGTCAGGGCTTTTTCAAAGTCGAGTTTGGCGCTGTCGAAATTGGCTTGGGCGGTTTTATCTTTCCACTTCATGGTCTGCCAGTTGAGGAACGGCAGGTTGATGGTGGCGGAGCCACCCAGCAGCGGGATATTGAACGCGCTTTTGGCTTTTTCAGACGACGTGCTCAAGCTCGCGCCCAATGTAATCGAGGGATACCAACTGCGTTTTTGCGCTTTGACGGATTGGAGCGAGGATTGCAGGCGGTATTCGGCGGCGCGCAGGTCGGGGCGGTTCGCCAACACGGTAATCGGTACGTCGAGGTTCACGCCTTTGACGGGCAGCAGGCGGTATTGTGCGGGGTCGGCGGCGATGGCTTCGTTCGGCTTGAGGTTGAGCAGGTTGCGTAAAACCTGTTTTTGCGTGTCGAGACTGTTTTTCAGGGAAATCAGGTTGTTTTGCGCGCTCAAGAGCGATTGTTTCGCCTGCGTCGGCTGGCTGGAATCGGCTCTGCCGTAGCGGAACTTGGCATCGGCAATGCGGTTGATTTCCTGATATTGTTTGAGGGATTTTTGCGCCAATTCAATGGCTTCGTTGAGATAGGCGATGTTGAAATAGGCGTCGGCGACATTGTTGATCAAAGTCAGGCGCGTGTTTGCCATATCCTGCCGCGTGGCTTGGTATTCCCAGACTTGCGCGTCGGCGGTGGCACTGAGTTTGCGCCACAAATCCAGTTCGTAGCTCAAGCCGAGCTGGCTGCTGAAGGTGTTGCCGTGGCTGCCGGTTTTCAGGTTTTTGGATGTGGACGCACTCAACGAACCGCTGAACGACGGCACCAAATCCGCCCCCAAAATATTCGCCTGATACAGGGCTTTATTGACGCTGATGGCCGCCTGTTTCAAATCGATATTGTTTTCCAAAGCCTGCGCCATCAGGGCGTTGAGCTGCGGGCTTTGGTAGATTTCCCACCAGTTGCCGTTCACGTCGTAGCGTTCGGCGGCCTCCGCCGCGCTCATCACCTGCCCTGTCGATTCGAGCGTGAGGTTTTTGTCGGTGCTGTGGACGGCGCACGCGCTTAAGGCAAGGGCGAGCGACAGGGATAAGGCCGTCTGAAAAAAAGGTTTTGTCTGCATGTTGTGTCTTTCGGTTTAAGGTTTCAGACGACCTGAAAGGTAGCGAGGTCGTCTGAACAATCTCATCGGCTGCGTTTATTTATCGGCTAAAAACGCTTTTCGCTGTTCCGTAAAATGCCACCACGGCTTCGGTTCGTTTCCCTGCATAAAATCAACCAGCGACAGAAAAATATCGATCATGCAGGGATCGTGTCGGGTTGCGGTCAGGCTGCACAGGCGGTCGTACATTTCGTAAGCGTCCTGCCCCGCCAAATCCTGCGGCTGCGTGATGCCGAGCAAAGCCAAATCCTCCGCCACGGCTTTGCCGACATTGGGCAGGTCGGTCAGCGTGTTCAGCTTGCTTCGTCGCACTTTGTCGGGACTCATGTTTTACCCTTTGGTTTGGAGGTCGTCTGAAAACCTGAAAGCGGATGTATGAACTTGTTTTTGCGGGCGAAACCCACGCTACTTCGCGCTCTTCCGCCTTAAATGCGCCATTGCCGTCGAACGTATTTCATACAAAGCCGAAGTGGTCTTTTCAAACTCATCAGACAAGCCGTGTTCGTGGGCGGAAAACGGCGGGGTGTCATTCCAAGAACCCATGCCGCCGAAAACGTGGCTTTGTTCGCAAGCAAGCCGCAACCGTTCTTCAAAAGGCATGGATTCATTTTCAAGCGTCCGTGCCGCCTTGTCGAAAAAAGCCCTTTTCCAATGCAGTTCGCCAATGGCTTCTGCAAGGGCGGAAATATCGGTTACAGCCTGATGGAAACGGCGCACCAGTTCTTGCTCGGTCATTTGACTTGTTCTAAGTTCTTCAAACAATTTTTCAGAAGACGTTTTAATTGTTTGGCAGTTTGCGGATGCATCGGCTCTTGCAGTTTACGCTCCAACCGATCGGCTTCGTGTTCGAGTTCATGCTTATACCTGACTCTGGAGCGTTGCTGTATCTCCAATATTTGTAACTGTTGCCGCCACAAATCCTGCTGCAACTTCTGCCATTCTTTGGTTTTATGTTTCGACGGAAGCAGAATTCTATCCGACAGCTCCACACATGGCTTGGAACACTGCGAACAACGGGGCGAACTGCTGTCTTGGGGGCGGAAATAGCGTTTCGGACGGCGCACGGCGGTGCGGCAGGAAAAACAAACGTAATTCGTATTACTCATTTCAATAAAATTCAATTAAATCCATTATTCATGTACCTTTCGCCGTTGAATCCGTTTTTCAGACGACCTTTTTCCATTCAAAAAGGTCGTCTGAAATCATGAAATCCTGACCACGACGCCGCAATGCTGTTCGGCGGCGGCTTGATAGAACGCGGCAAGTTCTTGAAACCGCTGCGCCAATTCCGCGCGGGTTTCGGCAAAGGCTTTTTCATCGCCCCAAATATCGGGGTAGATTTGGTTGTTTTGAAAATCTGCTGCGGTTTTGCCGTCGAGCAGCGCGGCGAAATCGGCTTGACTCAGGGCTTTAGCCACTTCGGCGGTTTCGGTATCGCCAATCCAGCCGATGTGTTCGCCTGCTTCTTCGTCCTGCCGCAGGATGTTGCCGATCATGGCTTTGCTCAACGGGTTTGCCGCGTCGGCATCGTCCGAGCCTTTGCCGGTCAGGACGAAATGCAGCGCGTCCCAAAGTTTGCCTGCGCTGCATTCGGCTACGGCGGCTGGCGTGCCGGCGGAGGCTTTGATTTGTTCGATGCCGCTTTGCGGATGGGCTGTGTATGTTGCGTAAACGTCCATAGGTTTCCTTGTATTGAAGGCTTGAGATGCCTGTTTCGGGAGGGGTCGTCTGAAATATAGGGGACTAACTTTAAACCAGTACGGCGTTGCCTCGCCTTA
>NZ_KV800946.1:14150-21869 GCF_001810355.1 Neisseria sp. HMSC074B07
CGCCTTGTCCTGATTTAGTTAATCCACTATATGTTGTGGGTTCGGACGATCTTCGGTCTGTTTTCGCAATGTATTGTGTGAACTGTGTGTTCGGTATCTCGTCGGGCAGCCAGACCCGACTTTTGCTGTTTTCAGACGACCTTATTTATCCAAACGCAGCAGCGGACCGCCTGCTTTCTGTACCGCCGTTTGATAGGCGGGGTCGTTTTCGATGCGCTGCAAATAGGCGCGGATGTTGGGATAGTCCGCCAATCCGAAGCGGTCGGCGGCGGCTTGCAGCGGGTAACTCATCATGATGTCGGCGCCGCTGAGCCGGTTGTCGACCAGCCAGTCTTTGCCGTTTAATTCGTTTTCGACATAGGCAAGATGCAGGGCGGCTTGCGGTTCGATAAAGCCGTTTTTGACGTTGCCGCTGATTTTGCGTGCGACAGGTTTGATGAAAAACGGCATGGAGGCGTTTTCTATTTTGCGGAACACCAGCCCGAGCAAAAGCAAGGGCATCAGCGAACCTTCGGCATAGTGCAGCCAGCGTTGGTAATGCCAGTAATCTTGGCTGCCGCGTTCGGGCATGAAGCGTCCGCCGCCGTAGGTTTGAATCAGGTAGTCGGTAATCGCGCCGCTTTCGTTGAGCACGAATCCGTCGTCGTCGATAACGGGAGACTTGCCCAGCGGGTGAACGGCTTTGAGTTCGTCGGGCGCGAGCAGGGTTTCGGGATGGCGCGCGTAGGTTTTGATTTGATACGGTGCGCCGATGAGTTCGAGCAGCCAGACGATGCGCAGGGCGCGGGATTGTGCCAATACATGCAGGGTAATCATTCGGTTTTCCTCGGTGTGTGTATGTTCATTATGATGACAATAGCCAAACGGGGTTTTCAGACGACCCCTTAGGTTTGGAGGTCGTCTGAAAACTTAATCTTTAGACAAAGCATCAATCGGATTGAGCTTGGAGGCTTTGTTGGCGGGCATAAAACCGAACGCTACGCCGATGGCGGTGGAACAGACAACCGCGCCGATAACAGAGCCGATGGAAATTTCCATCGGAAATTCGGTAACGAATTGGTTGAACACGAGGCTGATGGCAGTGGACAGCCCTACCCCGACCAAACCGCCGATAATACAGATTAAGACCGCTTCAATCAGGAATTGTTGCAGGATGTTGTTTCGCCGCGCGCCAATCGCCATGCGCACGCCGATTTCTTTGGTGCGCTCGGTTACGGACACCAGCATGATGTTCATCACGCCGATGCCGCCGACCACCAACGAAATCAAGGCGATGGAGGAAATCAGCAGCTTCATGGTGCCGGTGGTGCTTTCAACCATCTGCTTGATGCTGTCGCTGTTGTTCATGAAAAAGTCTTCCGTACCATGCCGCGTTTTGAGCAGCTCGGTCAGTCCTTTTTCGGCGACTTGGGTGTTGGCGTCGTCTTTGATTTTGACGGTAATCGAGTTGGTGTGGCTCTCGCCGGTGATTTGGTGCATCACGGTCGTATAGGGCGACCAGAGCATCAATACGTCGGAATTGCCAAAAGAGTTTTCTTCTTTTTGCATCACACCGATGACGGTCAGCGGGCGTTTGTTGAAGAGTACGGTCTTGCCCAACGGATCGACATCCGTGCCGAAGAGTTTTTCTTTGGTGTTTTGGTCAATCACGACGACTTGCGCGTCTTCTTTCACATCGCCCTCATCAAACAGGCGGCCTGATTCCAGCTTCAGCCCGCGCACGTCGAAATATTGTTCGCCCACGCCGTACAGCGAGGCGGTCAGGTCGGTATTGCGGTAGGTCAGCGTGCCGCCGGAGGTGGTCTGCGGCGTGGCGGAAGCGACGTAGCTTTGTTTGGCGATGACTTTGGCGTCGTCAATGGTCAGCGTTTTAATCCTGCCGCTGCGCCTGTCGCCGAAGCCGCGCCCGGGGAAGATGCTGATGGTATTCGTCCCCATCGCGCTGATGTCTGCGAGGATTTTTTTCTCAGAACCATTGCCCAAAGCGACGACGGACACGACCGAGGCGATGCCGATGATGATGCCGAGCATGGTCAGAAGCGAGCGCATTTTGTGCGCCATAATCGCCTGCACCGACATTTTGAAGGCTTCGACGAATTGGTCGTAATAAAACAGCCACGAAGATTTTTCTTTGATGCGTTCTATTTTGCTTTCGGGGATTTCGGGATTTTTTGAACTGTCGGAAATAATTTCGCCGTCGCGGATTTCGATGATGCGGTTGGCGATGGCGGCGATACCGGGATCGTGTGTAACCATAATCACGGTATGTCCTTCTTTATGCAGCTTTTGGATGATTTCAATCACATTTTTGCCGCTAGCGGTATCGAGCGCGCCGGTCGGTTCGTCGGCGAAGATGATTTCGCCGCCGTTCATCAGGGCGCGGGCGATGGAGACGCGCTGCTGCTGGCCGCCGGAAAGTTCGCTGGGCTTGTTGCCTTCCTTGCCTTCCAAACCCAAATCCTGCAACAGTTTTTCCGCACGCGTGGAACGCTCTTTGCCGCCCATGCCCATATACACGGCAGGCAGGGCGACGTTGTCCCGCGCCGTCAGCGAACCCAAAAGGTTGTAGCGTTGGAAAATAAAGCCGAAGCGTTCACGCCGCAATGCCGCCAATTCGTCCGGCTCCATTTTGGCGGTTTCGATGCCGTCGATTTGATACGAACCCGAAGTCGCGCTATCCAAGCAGCCGAGGATGTTCATCAGCGTGGATTTGCCCGAACCGGACTGCCCGATGATGGCGACGAAATCGCCCTTCTCTATCGACAGGCTGACATCTTTCAAAACATGAACGCGGTTCGCGCCGCTGCCGAAGTAGCGGTTGATGTTTTTACATTCGATTAAGCTCATAAGTGTTTCCGACCGATAATGATGTATGGAGTGGAAAGGTCGTCTGAAAGGAGGATTTTGCTAACAAACAAAACTTTCAGACGACCTATTGCCTATTTATCTCGGCGGACCGCCCTGCATGGCGCGTTGCGCCGCTTCAGCCTGCTCCGCCGCGCTCATTTCCGACATCACCACCTTGTCGCCTTCTTTCAAACCGCTTTTCACTTCGGTATTCATACTGTCTTTCAGACCGACCGTAATCTCGCGTTCCGAAGCTTTACCGTCCGCGCCCAAAACGCTGACAAACGATTTGCCGTCGTGTTTTTTAATCGTCAGCGTCGGCACGAGCAAAACGTTTTTCACGCCGTTGATTTCAATCGTGTTCTGCGTCGTCATACCGATAGAAAGTTTGCCGTCGGGATTAGGCACCAAAGCGCGGGCGTAGTAGTAAATCGCATTGGAAGTCGTGTCCGTGCTGGTGGTATAGCTGCCCAGCGACATCGTGGTCAAGCCTGGGTCGACGCTGTCTAGTTTCGCCTTAATCGGCGTATCCGGTTCGGACAAAATCGTAAACGAAATATCCTGCCCCGCTTTGACCTTGGTAATATCGCCTTCGGCAATCTGCATTTTGTTCAACATCGTATCCAGATTCGCCAATTGGATAATCGTCGGCGTGGACTGCACCGCATTCACCGTCTGCCCTTCTTCCACCGGAATCGCCACCACCGTACCGTCCATCGTCGCAGTAATGCGGGTATAGCCCAATTCCGATTCGGCGGTATTAATGGAAATTTTGGTTTGCTTGATGGAAGCCTTCAGCTCGGCAACGTTTGCCTTAGCCGCGGCCAGCGCATCCTTCGCACTTTCCAAATCCTCTTTGGACGTCGCGTTTTCCTTCCACAAAGCCGCCTCGCGCTTATATTTCTTCTCCGCGCTGTTCAGCGCAATTTCGGCAGAAACCAATTTCGCCTGATACGTTTCCAGCTTGGATTTTTCCGTATTCAGCGTGTTCACCTGAGTGGTCGAATTGATTTCCGCAATCAAATCGCCCTTTTTAACCTGCTGTCCGAGCTTGACATACAGCTTCTTAATCTGCCCCGAAGCCTGCGCGCCCACCGACACCAGATTCGACGGCGAAATCTCGCCCGTAGCGGATACCGTCTGGCTGATGTCACCGCGTTTGACCGTTTCCGTGATGTAAGAAGTTTGAGGTTCGGGCTGGAAATAAGACCACGCAGCAAACCCAAGCACCGCAGCAACCGTTATTCCAACCGTCCATTTATTAATGATTTTTGCCATAACTGACTTTCTGATTCATCCATTTCATCTGTTCAATCCGGCACCCGATTCATGTCGCATAATCCCAACACTTATCCGCCGAAAACGCTGAAAACGGGCAGATTTTACTGCAAGCATTTACTCCAGCCAAGACAATAACCGACCAAACTAAAATTTAACTTATTGTTTTACATAGAAATAATCAAAACCCTTTTCCAGAATATTTCAACGTATTTACATATTTTCCCAATCTCAATATTTATCCAAACATTCAAAACAAGAGAAAAGAACTATAATTCAACATCCATCAAACCCAACAACGGCCGCCTCCCCGAACCTTTCAGACGACCCGGCATGATAAATATAACAACAATGACACTTACTATGAAAAACAAATCACAAGGTTTTACTCTCCCCGAGCTACTCGTTGTCGTCCTGATCATCGCGATTTTAGCGACGATCGGCTATCCCTCTTACCAACGCTACGTCCGCAAAACACGCTTGGAAAGCGTCCGCTCCGAGCTGCTGATCAACGCCCAAAACCTCGAGCGTTACTACGCCCAGCATGCGACCGTAAAAGCCGAAGCAGGCAATCCCGCCTTGCCCCCCTTGGTTCAAAACCAATATTTCAATATCTCCATCTTCAACTTCGAAGGTCCGGACGACAACGATAAAAAAATCGTAAACTCCGCTTCCTCAAGATACATCCTCGAAGCCAAACCCACAGACGAATACAAGTCCACCGAGACCTGCTCCGTTTATCTCAACAGCGACGGCATCTTCTGGGCAAGCAATTCCAAAAACAATGAGGACTGCCCGGGCTTCGAACCCATCAGCCAAGAATAATTTGAACCTACCGCCGCGATTTATCATAAAGGTCGTCTGAAAATTTTCAGACGACCTTTATTCTACTATCAACACCAAATCACGCCGTTCAATGCAATTTATGAACTGATACCGACCGCACCACTCTTATCAACATCCCCATCTTTGCCCACAACGGTCGATATCATGCTGACTTACACCCGCAGCGTCCGGCTGGATGCGCCGCTCGAACCGATATTCCGCTACTGTACTTCCCGACACGGATTTGCCTGTCAGTTTCCGTTTGACGTGCAATGGTTATCGGAAAAGGAATACTGGGCGCGGGGAGATATTTTGGATTTCAGATACAGAGTTTGCGGGATTTGGTTGCGGCATCGCGCCGAAATCATTTCGCTTGAGCCGAACCAATCGTTTACCGACCTGATGCTGGAAGGGATTTACCGCTCCTTCCGCCATACGCACGAATTCAAATCTTCCGGAGGGCGTACTTGTGTAACGGATACGGTGGAATTTACTTTCGGGCTGGGGAAAACGGTTGACTGGCTAATCGGATTGCCGACTTTGCGTCGGACATTTGAAAAACGCCACTGTTTATTGAAAGAGTGGGCTGCCCAATGGAATGGTCATGTTGAAAAAACGCAGCAAATTGAATAAGTAATATAATATTTCATAGACAACATCACGACCACAGACACCATGAAACAACCCGGCAAAGGAAGTAAGCCATCCTAGTATTTCTACATTTAAATATTAAAATTTTTAAAAAACAAAAGATTGGACTTGTAATGAAAAAATTATTTTTTGTATTGTTAGGACTGACTAGCCTTAATGTTTATGCAGCTGATCCCACTTATGATGCAACCAGAGGCGCATTGCAAAACAATTCGGCATTATGTCAGTATGGCTACAATCCCAACTGTGCGTCATCTCGTCAGCACCAACGAAAACAGCCTACGGAAATTGTTAATATCAATGTTCCTTCAAAATATTTAGCATGGGCAATCAATCCTAAAACAGGTATTTCAGGTGGTGCAATGGATATGGATTCACTTGAGGCAGCCAAAAGACAAGCCATCAAGACCTGTGAACAAGGAGGGAGCAATGCCCCATGTGTAGTTGCAAAATGGGTTAGAAACGGCTGTCTTGCAGTTGCACAAGGCAGATATAAAGGCAAATGGAAAACTTTCTATGGAGTAGATGATCTTGGTCGTGCCGAAGCTAATGCATTAAATCAATGCCATACAGCCGCAGGTGTAACACAGTGCAGAATTACCACTCCGGAAGGTTGCGCTTTGCCTAAATATTAATAGACCAAATGCCGTCTGAAATTTCAGACGGCATTTTATAAAAAATCGGCTTTGTGCCCGTCTTTATTTTATGCCTGCTGTTCAAAAGAACTGTGCCGCTGTTTATCAAAGACTGGCATGAGCGTGTAAAAGCATCCTTTAAAAAGCGCGGCATCCATACCGAAGTCTGATTGGTTCTGAAAAAACGCGTTCAATATTTCAGACGACCCTTGTTTAGCAAAAAAGGTCGTCTGAATGTTCAGACGACCTTCTTTATTCCCGTTACATCACAAAACGGCTGCCGGATAGGACCCGATGACCTTGACAAACGATGCGCGTTCACTCAAGAGCCGCAGTGCGTTTTGGACTTTTTCGTCGTTTTGATGTCCTTCGATGTCGATGAAGAACAGGTATTCCCACAGCGCGGATTTGCTCGGGCGGCTTTCGAACTTGGTCATGGAAATACCCGATTCGGTAAACGGCTGCAACAGCGCGGCGACGGCGCCGGCGCGGTTGGGTGCGGAGACTGCCAGCGAGGTTTTGTCTTTACCGCTGCTGCCTGTATCTTGATGCCCCATGACCAAAAAGCGCGTGGTGTTGTTCGGCTCGTCCTCGATGCATTCAGCGACATAGTTCAAATGATAAATATCGGCTGCGGTACGCCCTGCAATAGCGGCGATACTGGGGTCGTCTGATTCTGCCACCAGCCTTGCCGCCTCTCCGTTGCTGGAAACGGCGATGCGTTCAGCGTTGGGCAGGTTGCGTCCGAGCCAGTCGTTGCATTGCGCCAGCGCTTGGGCGTGTGCGATGACTTTTGTGATACCGCCCAATTCGTGTGTGCCTTTACGCAAAAGGTTGTGATGGATGCGGACAATGACTTCGCCGCAGGCTTTCAATGCGGTTACTGCCAATAAGTCTAAGGTGCGTCCGACCGAGCCTTCGGTCGAGTTTTCAACCGGCGCGACCAAATAATCCGCCTGCCGCGTTTCAACTTGTCGGAAACACTGGTCTATGGTTTGAAATGCGGCGGTATGGGCGGCATGGCCGAAATGTTTGATGGCTGCCTGCTGGGTAAACGTTCCCTGCGGGCCGAGGTAGGCAATCGTCAGCGGACGCTCCACCGCCAAGCATTCGCTCATCACTTCGCGAAACAGCCTTGCGATGGATTCGTCAGGCAACGGGCCTTTGTTCAAACTCTGAATCCGCCTCAATACCGCGACTTCGCGCTCAGGACGGTACACCGCGCCCGTTCCTTTCAATTCGCCGATGGCGTGCGCATGGCCTGCGCGCTCGTTCAATAGGCGCAAAATCTCGGCATCGATTTCATCGATGGCATTGCGGTGCGGCAAAAGCTGTTCGTCAATGGATAAGGACATATCGACAAGCCCCTTGTGATTCATTCATAAATACAAGCAATCATTCTAACATCAAACAGGTCGTCTGAAAGCTGAATACGTTTTCAGACGACCTGTTTTATAGTGGATTAACTTTAAATCAGGACAAG